>JANODZ010000578.1:0-2372 GCA_031412935.1 Anaerolineales bacterium | reverse complement strand
TACCGAAGTGCGGATCGCGTTCCTTGTTCCAGGAATGGTGGGGTTATATAACAGGTTGGCATCGCGATAATTTTCCCATTTGTATGAAACATCGGGTCCGATGCGGATCGCGTCACATAACCCGATGGCAGGCAAAATGGGTGTGCCGCAGGTCAGGAGATATGCGTCTGCGCCCAGCGCTTCGCGCATGATGCGCAGGCTCTCGCGGAAAGCGGCTTCGCGCGGCATGTCTTTATATCGTTTGCCTTTCAATGCGCCCGCATAGAGAAAATCCAATTTGAGATAGTCAAAGCCCCAGGCGCGGACCTGTTTCATGTGCGCAACCAGCCATAAGGTTACGTCGGGATGCGTGGTGTCGAGTGCATATAAGGGCTCGCCCCAACCGAATCCCGCAGAGACCAATCGTCCGTGTTCGTTGCGCAGGAACCAATCCGTATGGCTATGAAATAGGCGCGATGATTTTGTCGCGATCAAAGGCGCCAGCCACAATCCCGCCCTTCTGCCCGTTGACTTTATTTTTTCCGCCAGCGCTTTCATGCCCGACGGAAATTTTTGATTCGCCTCCCAATCCCCAATGTCGATCTGCCAGCCATCGTCCACTTGTAAAACATCAAAGGGCAGGTCATCCAGCTCTTTGAAAATTTTATACAGGATCGCTTCATCAATTGCATAATACAGGCTGTACCACGAGCACCACACACGCGGCGCATTGTCCTTTTTTATGAATCCAAGATGATTCCCCAACTGTGATGCATATTCTTCAAAGCAGATATTTTCCTGTCCGTAGGCAATAAACCACTCGACTTCATCCGCCTCGCTCCGCCCTGACAATTGATTCTCGACGAGAAACACATTCGTGTCTGGGGCAAGTGCGCCGAGCAGAAGAATGTTTCCATCTGCGAACTCAACCGCGCCCAACCATGAGCCGTTTAGATATTTTTTGTGCACGTGCTGCGCATCCACTTGCAATGGATGAAAGATGGCGGGTCTTTGCACAGGCATCGGACCTGGATCCGTCCACGCCGCAAGGGACCAGGATTGCCAGCCGTGACGATAATAGCGCAGCATCGTGGACGTGATTTCGATCTGCAATTCTTTTGCTGAAATAATTTGAAAATTTTGTAGATCTGCGACTCGAAGTTTCTTCACGGTTGTATGCCAGCTCAATCAGGGATGCATGCATTTTACAGGAAAATATTCCGACACGCCAATATTCTCACGCTTTTGTGCAAAGGCGTTACGATACAAAGCGATTTTGTTTTTCGTCGGATCATTCTTTTTATAACGCGGAGTGATTTGATCGAAGTAGAAAAGCCAGCTAATCGGGGCATCCTTAACAAGAGAATTATTTTTTCGGCCTTGACGAAATAATACAACGTAAGGTATAGTAATGGTGTAATATTCGGAAATAGGAATGATACATTATGTATGAATTCGACAGAACAGATATAAAAATCGTCAATTTGCTACTTGAAAATGGTCGTATGTCCGCTTCGGAGATGTCGCGCCGCATGGGGAAAATAACCGAGCGCACCATCCGTTATCGAATCGAACGTATGATAAAAGATGAAGTCATCCAGATCAGCGCAGTGGTCAGCCCTGAGGCATTGGGTTTCACCATTAAGGCAGATGTCTGGCTGGAAGTTGAGTCAGATTTAATTCTTGAAGTAGCCAAAAAAATAGCTGCGTTTGAGAATGTGACCTATGTTGCCTGCGGCATTGGTCAAAATGATATTAGTATTCAGATCGTGGCAAAAGACACAGCAGAAATATATCACTTTGTAACAGAAGTGATTCGCAAAGTTAGCGGAGTGAGAAAGACAACCACATCCATCGTCCCGATTATTATCAAAGACGTGTATCAATGGCGTGTTCCAGAAAAAATAGCGAAAGAGATTTCTGAATCGAAAGCGACGGCTTAATTATTTTTCTTCCAACAAATACAGAATCCATCTACAAAGGAAATATTATGTTTGGTTCAAAAACGAGATCATTACAACAACGTGCGAATAAAGTTTTACCCTTAGGGGTGAATTCCAATTTCCGTTTTTGGGGAGAGGGAATTACGCCTTATGTGGAAAAAGCCAAGGGCGGATATTTGTGGGATGTGGATGGTAAAAAATATATTGATTATCGCATGGCTTTTGGACCGATCATTTTGGGGCACTCCTATGATGAGGTGGATCAAAAGGTAATTGAAGAAATTCAAAAGGGTGTGTTGTTCGCAATGACTGGCGAACTGGAAGTGGCAGTCGCAGAGATGATCGTTGAGATGTCTCCGGCGATTGAGATGGTGCGCATGGCTTGTTCTGGTACCGAAGCCACAATGCACGCCATCCGCGTGGCGCGCGCTTTTACTGGCCGCGATCTCA
>JANODZ010000577.1:0-2447 GCA_031412935.1 Anaerolineales bacterium | reverse complement strand
CCAGCCTCTTTGAGTCTTATCTCAGCCCCAGCGAAATTGCCGCGCTCCAACGCCGCGCTGAAAGAGTTCTCTCGTCACGTAAATTTCCACAAGCCCCGCGCGACCGGCGCGCGTTTCCGTATCCACCAATATAATAACGTTCAAACGTTTCAACGGAGAAATCATGCACTATAAACTCGTATTGATCGGTTTTGGCAACGTTGCCCGCGCACTTGCGCGCTTATTGGTCCGCAAGCAGGAACTGCTCAAGGGACAGGATATTACATTTTCATTCACGGGCATCTCCACTGGCAGGCATGGACATGCCGTGAATTCCGATGGACTTGATATTCAAAAAGCCCTCGAACTCGTAGAGAGCGGGAAATCCATTTCCCTGCTTTCTACATTTCAAGTGGATGACTCAATTTCCGTCATCCAAAACTCCCAGGCCGATGTTATGTTTGAGAATTCACCAGTCAACACCCAAACCGGGCAGCCTGCGCTTGATCACATGCGTAAGGCGCTTGGGTTGAATATGCACGCCATCACCGCCAATAAAGGTCCGGTTGTACATGGCTACCGTGAATTAACTTCGCTGGCCGAATCTAAAGGAAAAAAATTCAGGTTTGAATCGGCCGTGTTGGGCGGCGCACCGGTCATCTCTGTATTTCGTGAAACTTTTCCGCTGGCAGAACTTTCCTCCATTAAGGGCATCTTCAATGCCACAACCAACATCGTCCTCTCGCGCATGGAGAACGGCGAATCTTATGAAGACGCTGTGAAATATTGCCAGTCGATCGGCGTGGCAGAGACCGACCCCACCAACGATGTGGATGGCTGGGACGCGGCAATAAAGGTCGCGGCATTGGTGACCGTATTAATGGATACACCCATGACCCCGCAGCAAGTTAATCCCAGCGGCATTCGCGGTATCACCACTGAAATGATCGCCAGGGCAAAAACCGAAGGCAAACGCTATAAATTAGTTTGTTCTGCTGAAAAAGTTGGCGCTCAAGTAAGCGCAAGTGTCGCCCCGCAACTTGTAGATTCGACATCGCCATTGTATGGAATGATGAATTCCAGCACCGGCGTCACCTTCCGCACCGATGTGATTCTCGATTACTCAATCACCCAAACCGAACGCGAGGGGTTGCAGGGCGGGCCGCTGGAAACCGCCTATGGTCTGTTTGCTGATTTTGTGAACATAGCGAATGTGGCAAAAAGGCTTTAATAAAATACCAGCGCCATAATATTCCTTACCTCACACGGGTAATATTGATACACTTTGGCTCGCTGCTGGGAGGCGTGTATGCGCATCCAAACAGATAATCATTTTCAAAGTGAATGAGGATGAGAGACTCGGTCACTCCGAAATCGGCGATGGGTCTTGTGACGGGCAGAATGTCCACATCACCGCTCCATTCAAGTGTATAGGAGCCTTTTGCATACGTCGAAAATCCTTCCACAGCGATGAGTGGTTTGGGTAAATCTTCGCCGTGATCACGAGCAGACATTCCCTCCAGCACCAGAGCGTTTCCATCCTGTAAAGCCTGCCGCGCCTCAGGGACAAGTATTGAAAACCTGCCGCCGATGACAGCCAATATCAGGATCACTACTATCACCAATAACGGATGCCTCATCCGGCGTTGGTAGCCCCGTACACTATTATCCAAATTGTTTAATGCCCAGCGGAATAAGAAGGCCAGGGGAAGATAAATTATTAAGCGCGGTAAAAAAGTAAACAGGAAAAGGAAAAATGAGGTCACTGCTTGAGACGATCCAGAATTAATATACGCCTGCACGGAACCCAGAACCACCAAAAACAATGCGCCGCCAATTAATCCGAAGAAAGATTCCTCATCCCAGGCTACGATCACTCCCAGAGCGCTCAGCGCTAGTGTTGATAGGATGACTGATAGCGCCCGCCCAATCGGCAGATCGAAAAGGGGGACGCCGGGCAGCATTAATACATTAATAAATTGCGAAACAAGTGAAAAAGGCAAGCCAAAGGCAATGCCAATAATGAAACCGTAAATCCGACGATTTTTATCGTTCATTCATTTCTCCAAACTTGAGTCTCTCATTTCCGAAAAATTTATCCGCAGATATATAAATTTGGTATTAAAAATCAGCGAAATCTGCATTATCTGCGAAAGGATTTAAAAAATAGAATCCCAAACATCATTGACAATTTTCCGATTGCGCTATAAATGGCAAACCGAATGCCTCAAACAGCGGTACGCCGTCCCATTCAGCAGGCAGGGGCAAGCCCAGAGCAAAAGCCGTAGTAGCGGCTGTGTCCATTGTGCGGACCTGGGTGGTGATCTGCATCGGCAGAACACCCGGCCCGCTCACGATCCATGGGATGGTCATATCTTCCGGCATGTCCGTTCCATGCGTGGTGCCATGCCCGCCATGATCCGATGAGACGATGATCAATGTTTCTTCGTACAGGTTGCGCGCCTTCA
>JANODZ010000576.1:0-7589 GCA_031412935.1 Anaerolineales bacterium | reverse complement strand
GAGCAACAACATCCGGCCCACCTACGAATCGAAGATCGACGGCAATTACTTTCTCCCGAGTTTTTTCGGCGGCGACCACTCGACCAAGTTCGGTGTCCGATGGCGGAGCACGCCGTACGAGACGATCAGCCAGACCGGCGGTGGCGCCACTGCCCGCATCCGGTCGAACGGCGTCAACGAGGCTGACATCACCCGCGACGGCGACACCAGCCGCGAGATGTGGCAATACTCGCTCTACTTCAGCGACTCGTACAAGGCGAACAAGATGACGCTGACGTGGGGGTTGCGATTCGACCACCAGGACGACCGCGCGATTGCGGCCAACATCGCCGCCAATCCGATTCTGCCCGACCTGCTTCCCGCCGTGAACTTCACGGGGGCCGACGGTGGTGCCACCTACGACAACCTCGCCCCCCGCGTCGGCTTCACCTACGACGTCACGGGCACGGGCCGCACGGTCCTCAAGGCGAGCGCCGCGCGCTACTACGGCCTGGGCATCTACACCGCCGGCAGCATCAGTCCCACCGGCCAGACCACCCTGCCGTACTACTGGAACGATCTCAACAACGACCTGTTCGTGACCCGGAACGAGATTGATTTCGCCCGTGGCTTCCGCGCCACGCCGAGCGCCAATTACGACCCGAACAACCCCTCGTCCGTGGTGTCACCCAACCGCATCGACCCGGGGCTCGAGAACGACATCACCGACGAGTTCGTCGGCGGCGTCGACCATGAGCTGATGGCCGACTTCGCGGTCGGCGTCAGTTACATCTGGCGTCGCTATCACAACTTCCAGGGCGACTACCGCAACGCCACGGCCGACTCGTACGCCCCGGTGACCTTCACGGCGGCCTGCGGCAATTCATTGTGCGATCAGCCCAGCTACACGGCCACCTACTATCAACGGCCGACCGCCTTGCCGACGGGCACGGTCCTGCGCAACAACGAGTTCACCCGCGACTACAACGGCATTGAGCTCACCGCCCGCAAGCGTTTCAACAACAAGTGGCTGATGAACAGCAGCTACACCTGGAACAGCACGGTGCTCGACTATCCGAGCGTCACCGACTTCTCCACCACCGCCGATCCGACCAACTTCGACTTCACCATCCAATTAAAAATAGTTTTTTCATGGATTCTCCGGTAAACAAATTCAAACTGCAGTATAACGTGATTGCCCGGCAGTTGAACTGCCGGGCAATCATAAGTGTGGAGATGCCGGGAATTGAACCCGGGTCCGAAAGATTCGACCCTCGGAAATCTACGAGCGTAGCCTGCCGAAGGGTTTCATCACAGAGATCTCGGCGGGCAGGTAACTCTGTGACCATCTGCTATTCTTGGGCGTATTTAGCAGAATCATACGCAGCACACTAGCTTTGTTTCGCCCGATCCGTCACCCGCTAATGTTCGGTGCCGGCGGACGTGACATCCGAAGATGTCAACCGTTACGATCTCACCTTAAGCGGCGAGGGGCATAGCGGCGTATGAAGTGCGATTGGCACTTAAAGTTTGCGCTGAGTTTACGAGTTCGGCGCGCGCTCGGCTCGCATTCCGGAACCAGCCTCTCCCGTCGAAGCCGATCATCCCCGAAAAGGCACGGGAGCTTATTCCGTGCAAATGGATTATAGCATAGGGTTGAAGATGAAATATGGGAACTTGTCCGTTATAATTGGTTGTGCAGGACGGTATTTGATTATCGTTGAAGTATCTAGAGCTTACATGCTTGGTTTAACGGGCAATATGTTTTATTCGTGGTCTCTACAAAAGGGTTTTGTAACAAGCGATAGGTGAGGCAAAGATGGCCGAAAAAATTTTAATTATTGATGATGATAAAGATACACTGAACCTTGTTGGATTGATGCTGCAGCGACAAGGGTATGAAATTAGCGCGGCGGCGGACGGCAGCGAGGGGCTGGCAAAGGCATTGGAAGAGCGACCGGATTTGATCTTACTGGATGTGATGATGCCGGATCTGGATGGCTATGAAGTTGCCCGTCGTTTACGAAATAACCCTGCGACCCTGGCAATTCCAATTTTGATGTTTACGGCCAAGTCTCAATTGGATGATAAAGTGACAGGGTTTGAAGTTGGCGCGGATGATTACCTTACCAAACCCACGCATCCGGCAGAATTGCAGGCGCATATTAAAACTTTGCTCGCGCGCTTTGTTAAGAATGATGTAAGAAAAATTGAAAAAGTTTTGCCTGGGCATGCGGGGTATGTGATCGGGGTGCTTTCTGCGCGCGGCGGGTTGGGAGTTTCTTCACTAGCTTCTAATTTAGCAGCTGCGTTATTTGCTCGCACACAAGCAAATGTTATACTTGCTGAGCTTACGCCCGGGCACGGTACAATCGCCAGAGATTTTGGCGTTCCAAACCAAAATGGGCTGGCGGAACTTTTGCTGGGTAACGTGGTGGAAATTACCCCTGAGAAAATACAATCTTTACTTGTTTCACACAACTCTGGATTGAAATTATTGCTTGCTTCTGAAAATCCGAGTGATGTGACGTTGACCTCGAAAGTGGAGAATTATGAAACCATTGTTGCCCGCCTCTCCATGCTTGCCCGTTTCGTAGTTTTAGACCTGGGAACAGGTTTGCCTGCATTTGTACAGAAGATCCTGCCGATCTGTAATAAACGTATTGTTGTTGTGGAAGGTATACCCACTTCCATCCAACAAAGCCGGTTATTGATCGATGGGATCGCCAATCTGGAAATAGAACGCGCGAGTATTGATGTGGTGTTGAATCACCGTCAGCGCTCCGATACAAAAATGCAGGGGGCGAAGGTGGAAGAACAATTAAATCATTCGATTGCAATAACACTTACCCCTGCCCCAGAGACGTTTTTGCAGGCAAGAAAATTGCAAACGCTGGCCGTGATCAGTGAACCGGCCAACAGTACATCCCAGCAATTCCTTAAACTAGCAGATGCAATTCTTGAGCGTGAAAAGTTGCGATGATTTCACTTTCCCATCAGACGCAAACTGCCATTGAATTTGCTGCGGATTTGTTTCGCCAATCTAAACATGCTGTTGTACTGACGGGCGCAGGAATTTCCACCCCCTCCGGGATACCGGATTTCCGTTCGACTGGAACAGGTTTATGGTCAAGCGCTGAGTCGATCGAGGCTGCGTCGCTCCATACTTTTCGCACTGCGCCAGAAAGATTTTTTCAATGGTTTCGCCCGCTGGCAAGTCAGATTTTCAATGCCCAGCCGAACTCCGCGCACTGCGCATTGAGTAAGCTCGAAAAAGCCGGTCACGTAGATTGCATCCTTACCCAGAATATAGATACTTTGCATCAGAAGGCTGGTTCGAAAAACGTAATTGAAATGCATGGAGCAATACAAACCTTAACCTGTACCCAGTGTTATCATCAAGTAGATGCTTTAGATGATTTGGCTGCATTTGTTGAACAAGGTGAAATTCCTCTATGTCCAAAATGTTCCCAGATCCTCAAGCCGGATGTGATCCTTTTTGGTGAGCAAATGCCGCAAAGGGCCTGGCTGAAAGCGCAGCGCGCGGTACGTCAATGCGACCTGATGCTGGTCGTGGGTTCTTCGTTGGAAGTTTTACCTGTGGCGGGTTTGCCCATGCAGGCAGTAGACCGCGGTGCGCATCTGATTATTATTAACAAAACACAAACCTATCTAAATACTCGTGCAGACGTGACAATCCTGGAAGATGTAACTATGATTATTCCTGAAATTGTTGAGAGGTTGTTAAATGGCTGAAATAAAAACTGAACGCCTGGATGGCTATCGTCGTTTAATTGATATTGCGCGTGACCTTGCGTCCACTCTTGACCTTGATATTTTACTCTCGCGCATTGTGCATGCTGCGGCTGAGATCAGCGGAGCGGAAGCTGCATCCATTTTGTTATTTGACGATACCTCGCGGCAGTTGTATTTCCAGGTCTCTACGAATATGGATGATGCCACCCGTCGTGGAATTATCGTCCCTTTGGAAGGAAGCATTGCAGGCTGGATCGTGAATAATCGCCAGACCGTCCGCATCACGAACGCGCACGAAGATCCGCGTTTTTTCTCCACCGTGGAAGAGGCTACAGGTCTTACCACGGAATCGCTTTTGGGAATCCCATTGGTGACGAAAAACAAAATTGTGGGTGTCCTGGAAGCAATAAACAAACCTAAGGGTAAATTCACTGATACGGATGAATCTATGTTGTTGGTCTTAGGCGCGCAAGCTGCAGTCGCGATCGAAAATGCACGCTTATTCCAGCAATCAGATTTAATTTCCGAGTTTGTTCACGAATTGCGCACCCCGCTCTCGTCTCTTAGCACAGCCACGTACCTGCTCTTGCGCCCCGAAATGTCTCAAGAACAAAGAGACCAGATCATTAATAATATCCATACGGAAACCATGCGTCTCAATTCGCTGGCGTCTTCCTTCCTCGACCTTGCGAGGCTCGAGTCCGGGCGTGTCCAATTTCGTAAAGCAGCCTTTAGCGTTGCTGACTTGATCTATGAGTGTAAAGATATAATGTCTTCAAAGGCGCTGGAAGAAAAAATTCAGATTCGTGTGGAATCGCCCGAGCAACTGCCGCTGGTGGAAGCGGACCGCGATAAAATTAAACAGGTTTTGTTGAATTTACTGAGTAACGCCATCAAATATAATCGTCCAAATGGAACGGTGCTGCTGCATGTAGAATCAACTGAGAATGAAATAACCATATTTGTACAAGATACCGGGTTGGGAATTCCGGATGAATCCCTGCCGCATCTGTTTCAAAAATTTTTTCGAGTGCGTGAACACGAATCAAGAGTGGCCGGAACCGGGTTGGGGCTTTCCATTTGCAAGCAGATTATTTATGGGCATGGCGGACGTATTGAAGTGAAAAGTAAAATTGGTGTGGGAACCGTGTTTTCGGTGTTTCTACCCCGTTCTGGCAATACCCAACCGGGTGGCAAAGCAGCCAGTGACTCAAAAAAAACAATCAAGAAACAGTGATTTGACATTTTCGCTTGAAAATTGTACACTTGTCTGAAAATACATTTGTAGATATTTATCTTTGGAGGAAGAAGATGGCTCAATTTCAATTTGTTATGCGCTCAGGCCCGACACCCGGGGTGACATTCCCTCTTGAAGGGGATCAGCTATTTATTGGCCGTGATTCATCTAATGCAGTCCCGATTAACGATGCAGAAATATCACGTAAGCACTCCCGACTTTCATATCAAGGCGGCAAATATGTCTTGGAAGACCTTGGTTCCACCAACGGCACTTTTGTAAATGGGCAACGCCTTGCCGGGCCGGTAGTCCTTAAGGCAGGCGATGTAGTTTCTCTCGGGGAACAAATTGTTTTGATGTATGATGCGATCAATATGGATCCCGGCGCAACCATAGCCTCCTCACGCAAATCTGCGCATGTGTCTCCCCCGCCAGTGCAATCATACGCTCCCCCGCCCGCCCCCTGTCTACGCTGGCGCACCCGCGAACTCAGGCGCTCCTGCCAAAAAGACAAATATGCTGCCTATCTTCATTGGCGGAGGTATATTCCTTTTCATTTGTCTTTGCGTTACGGTATTTCTCGTAGTGGACGCAGATCCAACCGGAGCTAGATGGTGTAACTTTCCATTCAGTATTATTGCTCAAATGATGGGATCAAGTTGCCCGTAAATCAAATGTAAGCAGATATAAACCCCGCAAAGATTGTTGCGGGGTTTTTTTGCTTTATGTTGTAAAATAGCTGGTATCGATCAAAGGAAAATATACGGAGTTAAACAATGGCTCAAAAGAAAATGTCTCAATCCACAGGATTGTCAAATCCGCGCCGAAAACGGGCGAAATCTGAAGAAACCAAAGCAGTGACGACCTTAAATAATCCATCATCCAATTCTCCATCCTGGGGCACCAATACAAAACTTGTTGTTGCGCTCACCATTGTCGTGATTGTTGGTGCCTTCCTGGTTAATTTCCAGTTTATCATCACCCCTTTATTGATCGCGTTGGTGCTGTCTTACCTGTTTCATCCTATTGCGAGCTTCCTCCAGCGTAAATTACGCCTCTCGTGGAACGCATCCGTTGTTGTCATATATCTTGTTATCATTGTCCTTTTACTTGCCTTGCTTACCCTTGGCGGGGTGGGATTGGTGCAACAAATTCAAAGTTTGGTCGGCATCGTGCAGGATGCCATTACAACCCTGCCCCAACTCATTGCAAGTATTTCAGGCAAGGTTTATCAATTCGGTCCCTTCAAATTAGATTTTAGTGTGCTGGATTTAAAAGAACTTAGCAGTCAGGTGCTTGGGATGGTGCAGCCTTTATTGAGTCGTACAGGTGCCTTAGTCAGCACAATCGCGGAAGGCGCGGCTAATTTTCTTGGTTGGACATTATTTGTCATTCTTGTTTCATATTTTGTCCTTGCAGAAAGCGGCGGTTTGCGCGGCCGCGTTATCGCTGTGGACCTCCCAAGATATCAACTGGATTACGAGCGTCTCTCCCGCGAACTTAGCCGCATTTGGAATGCATTTTTACGTGGGCAGATCATTATTTTTTTCATCGCCGTAATTGTGTATTCATTTGTACTGGGTATTTTGGGTGTGCATTACGCGCTCAGCCTTGCATTCCTGGCGGGGCTTGCGCGCTTTGTTCCATATGTGGGTCCCTTCATTAATTATATAATACTCATCATCGTTGCGTATTTTCAAGAGTTCAAATTATTCGGTCTCCAGCCTTTCAGTTACACCCTGCTCGTATTGATTATTGCGATTGTCATCGACCAGATCTTTGATTATATAGTTACACCGCGTATTCTTTCCGATGCGCTCAAAGTGCACCCGGCCGCGGTGCTTGTCGCGGCGATCGTCGCAGCCAACCTATTTGGATTACCCGGTGTAGTTGTTGCCGCCCCCATCCTTGCCACCGCCACGCTTTTGTGGAAATACGCTATGCGGAAAATGCTGGATGTAGAACCCTGGCCGCAGGATGAGCAGCATCCGATCACGCCGCCTCTCGCTTCAAAATTCCTCATCTTGATCCGCCGCTACCTTCCTACCCTCGGCCTGAATCGCAAAAATTAATTTAACCGACCCTTTTCATTTTTAAACCCGGTGTGCGTCTTGCGCCACCTTTAATAATAGATCATATATTTCTGAAGGAGAATTCCCATGAGCAATAATAATGAGCCCAAGACCCATACCATCGCGGAAACCGAGAATTTCATCGCCTGGAAAGCAGAAGAACCCGATGGTGAAGCCACCTATCATGTCGAACTAAACAACGTCACCGTGCATTTCTTCGAAGAAGAATGGACAGAAT
The DNA here is from genome assembly GCA_031412935.1 of Anaerolineales bacterium. GTDB lineage: Bacteria > Chloroflexota > Anaerolineae > Anaerolineales > Villigracilaceae > Villigracilis. The sequence goes on along the minus strand of JANODZ010000576.1, from coordinate 307 downwards.
TCCTCGAACTTGTGCGCTCATTGAAATAACCCAATTTTTGAGCAGACAAATGCGAGATTGGGATCCTGTCCAACCCCGCGCCTGCCTTTATTAATAAATATGAATTGGTATCTTAAGCTATTCATCACAGTCCTGCTCGCAATGATGATTGCTTTTGCGTTTAATATTTACTTTCTCGATTTATTCCAACGCCCATTTATTGATCAGATCCTGCTTATTTTCTTTTCAAGTTCGGCGCTGGGATATTTATTCTTTTCGCTTAGCGGAACTGTTTACGAATTGGATAAATCCCCACGCACAAAAATAG
>JANODZ010000575.1:0-5084 GCA_031412935.1 Anaerolineales bacterium | reverse complement strand
AGTTGGTCATGCGGCAAGCCTGCCCCGGAAAAGAGCGGCAGTTTCTGTCCACGCAGGAGGGTGTTCAATCCATCAATCGAAGAAATGCCTGTTTGAATATAATCACGCGGATAAACACGCGCAGTCGGGTTGATCGGCTGCCCGTTCACGTCTGCGTAATGATCTGCCAACGGTTCAGGCCCACCGTCAATCGGATTGCCCAAACCATCGAAGATGCGCCCGAGCATTTCCTCGGCAACCGGCATATTCAGGGTTGTGCCAAGGAATCGGACCCGCGTTCCATCAATGGACAGGCCTGTGGTGCCTGCAAAAACCTGAACGATCGCGACACCTTCGCCGACTTCTAAAACGCGTCCGCGTCGAAGATTGCCTTTTGAATCTTGAATCTCAACCACTTCGTCGTAACTGACATTTGCCGCACCTTCGACGACCATAATCGGTCCTTCGATACGACCCACGCCGGAGACTTCCTGACCGCCTTGTACTGTTACTTCGCTCATCTGTACTCCGCTTCTAATTGACTCATTTGCTCGTCAATTGCCTTTTGAATTTCTTCCAGCTTGCCCAACTCTTCATTGGACACAGCGGATTTCATACGGATCAAAATGTCCACAACGGGCAGGTCATGAATCATCGAAATCGGCGCGCCGCGTTTGACAATATTCATGCCGCGCTCATGGAAATAAAGAACAAGTTCCAACATGCGGATTTGCTTTTCTATTGAAGAATACGCATCCACAGTATCCATGGCGTTTTGCTGAAGAATGCCTTCGCGGATCAGGCGGGATGTTTCGAGAACCATTCGCTCTGCGTCAGGCAGGGCATCTGGACCGACGAGTTTAACGATCTGGGACAAGCGGCTTTCTTCGCTCAACAATTCCATTGCGCGGTTACGCATTCCCAGCCAATCCTTGCCGACCTTTTCGCGCCACCAACCTGCCACATCTTCAACATATTCACTGTAGCTATCGAGCCAGTTGATGGATGGAAAGTGACGGGCGGACGCCAGTGATTTATCCAGCGCCCAGAAGCAGCGGATGAATCGTTTTGTATGCTGCGTGACCGGCTCAGAAAAGTCACCACCGGGAGGCGAAACCGCGCCCACGATGCTGACCGAGCCTTCTGTGCCATTTAAATTATCCACATAGCCGGCGCGCTCGTAAAATTCCGCGAGACGTCCCGCCAGATAAGCGGGATAACCTTCCTCGGCGGGCATTTCTTCAAGACGGCCAGAGACTTCACGTAACGCTTCTGCCCAACGAGAAGTTGAATCTGCCATCAAGGCGACGCTGTAGCCCATATCGCGATAATATTCTGCAATGGTGATACCCGTATAAATGCTGGCTTCACGCGCCGCAACAGGCATGTTGGAGGTATTCGCTATCAGGACGGTGCGTTCCATTAATGGGCGACCAGACCTCGGGTCGATCAGATGCGGAAATTCCTGCAGCACTTCGGTCATTTCGTTTCCGCGTTCACCACATCCAATGTAAACGATGACTTGAGCATCCGCCCACTTCGCAATGCTATGTTGAGTCACTGTTTTTCCAGATCCAAACGGTCCCGGAATGCCTGCTGCGCCGCCTTTCGCGATTGGGAAGAATGTATCCAGCACCCGTTGACCGGTGATCAAAGGGGTGCTCGCGGGGCGGCGTTTCACAAACGGGCGCGGACGACGAACAGGCCAATGCTGGAGCATGGCTACTTCTTTTTCCTGCTTGCCAGTTTTAAGTTTGGCAATTGTCTCCATGACGGTGTATTCACCCGCAGGCGCAACCCAGCTGATCGTGCCTGAATCATCCGGGTGAACCATGACCCGATGCTCGAAGGTGTCGGTTTCCATGACAATGCCAATGATCGCGCCGCCTTTGACTTCATCGCCAACTTTCAGGCTGGGTTTGAATTTCCATTTTTTCTCGCGATTGATCGGGTCAAAACGAGCGCCGCGGCTGATAAATGATCCGAGCGCTTTTTCGATCAATGGAAGCGGACGTTGAACGCCGTCGTAAATACTTTGAATCAGTCCCGGAGCTAATTGAACAGAGAGGGGCAAGCCTGTGCCATAAATTGGCGCGCCGGTCTGCATACCCGATGTCTCTTCATAAACTTGTACAGTGATTGTATCGCCCTTAAGGCCGATCACTTCACCGACGAGCCGTTCTTCGCCGACTTCGACGAGTTCAAGCATACCCACGTAACGGGATCCGCGCGCGCGAACTACAGGACCGCTGATCCAGGTTATTGTTCCAACTTGTTCGCTCATGCCTTTTCTCCCATCAAAACTTTATAGACCGAGGAGCGGAGTGTGCTCTGCAAACGGCTTAAGCGTACTTCCAGTGTGTTGTCATAGTGAATCTTGCCGCCGGCGGCGTTCACTACAACTCCAGTGCCTTCGCTGAGAGGACTGCCCATGATAAATTCTCCATTAAATTCCTTGGAGACTTCCGCGAGAGTCTTTTTCAAAGACTTCTGAGTTAATTCATCCGCTTGAATTTCTGCCTTGGTAACCCGCAATTGCGAAAGCGCTTCACGCAGCAGCATTGCCGCGATAGCGTCATAGTCCGCACGCTTCTTGACATCACCGAGTTGTTTCTTTGCGGCTTCAAAAACGCCATCCAATAAAATCTCACGGCTGGCCAATTGGGCAGAACGCGCCTTTAATTGGACAGTTGCAACTGCCTGACTACGAAGACGTTCCGCATCGGCATTTGCGCGGTCGAGGATTATTTTCGCTTCAGACTCAGCCTGAGCCTGGCCGCGCTTACGAATGGCATCTGCCTTCTCTTTGGCATCTTTTTGCAATTGATCTGCTTCATCACGCGCCTCTAACATAATGGCTTGAGCGAGCATCTCAATATCTTGCGCTTCAGTTTTCATAAATTCTTCCTATCATTTATAACTTAATTCCAATCGCCCTAAGGACGATATCGCCAAGTGAAGCCTGGCCTTGCGGGGCGCCGCCGCGCGAAGGTATCTCAACCACCAGCGGGATCGTACTCCGTAGTTTGAGATGCTCCATTCTGGCGGGGATTAATTCAGCCACATCCTGGGTGACGAGAACAATGCCAACTTCCTTGGAAGCTTGGGCATCATCCAGCGCCTGATTAACCTCAAGCGCTGTGGTTGCAACTTTGCCGCCAACACCTGTCAGAGAAAAACCAAGCACCGCATCAGGATGACCGATGACCAGAATCTTCATCGCTTTTTATCCAAACAAAACGAGGAAGGAGATGAGCAAACCGTAGATCGCCACACCTTCAGCAAGACCTACGAAGATGAGTGAACGACCCAAGGCTTCTGGTTTTTCAGCAATCGCACCAATGGCTGCGGCGCCTGTACCACTGACGGCAACACCTGCGCCGAGAGCCGCTAAACCAGTTGAAATACCTGCGGCTAATGAAGCATACGGGTCAGCGGCGGCTTCTTGCGCAAGACCACTCGCGGCATAAACGCTTTCAGGTGAAATCAACCAAACAACTGCAATGCCGAGTCCCATCAAAGCCAAAACCAAGTTATAGCCTTTGAAACCAACCACAAGATTCTTTGCGGCGCGAACTGGGTCATTGGTGTACAAACTGACGATGTACATCACAAATGGCGCTAATGGAATGATTGTAGCCAATATCACGATAAAAATTTTAAGCATGTTTTTTCTCCTAAATTAATTTTGAATATGTTTTTGTTTTTTTTAATTCTCTTGTGCTTTTGCAAGAGCAAGTGGTTCATAAGTGGCACCGCCGCCTAAGAAGAACTTGCTAAAGAATTCATAATAATGTAAACGCATGGTTTGAATGGTAACGATGAAACCTTCCAGGCCAATCACAAACAAGTTTCCAAGCACAACCACTGCCCAATACCCAAAACCTGTTTCTACCCCGCCGCCCGCCAATCTCGCAATCACGAAGACTGCGCCAGTAAAGCCAGCATGGACAATCGCAAATGCGCCCACGCGCACGTAGGACAAAGTATTACTCAACATGCTGATAAATTTTTCAAGCACCTCAGCCGCAGATTGGACTGCGAACATGCCCCAGCCACCTTCGACCACAAAATGACCATCGTGCATCCAGTGTTGAAGCGGATGAGAAAAAACAGTTGCCAAAAGTATGCCGGCTACGAAGAGAATTTGCGCAGCGGTTACAACAGCAGGCAATCGTCCAACTTCTAAAAGGAAATTAGGTAAAAAACTTTCGCCAGTAAACAGACCTGAGGCAACATTTCCAAGTAGTACCAAAAAGGAAAGATACAATATCAAACCAGCAAGACCGTTTGAGTCAAAGAAGAAGCGTCCCCAGTTTCCTGCGCGAATTGCATTATACAAATTCAACAAATGAGCAATGATCAACAGCACAATGCCTACTCCAATTGCAACTTGCAAAATGCCCAGCACATCATGGATCGGACTCAGCCAGAAAAATTGCCCAAAGAGTGGATGATGCGGCAATATTTCTTCAAACCCGAAAATACTGCCAAACAGGACGCCAAAAATCATTCCGCTGATACCGCAAGCAACTAAAAGCCCTCCCAAACTAGTTTTGCGGGTTAAAAATAAACCAATTAAGGCTAAAACCAAACCATGACCCACATCGCCAAACATTGCGCCATAAAGAAATGGGAAAGTAAATGCAATTAATACTGTCGGGTCAACTTCTTCATAGCGAGGTCTGGAATAAGTATTGACCAATGTTTCAAATGCAGCAAGAAGTCTGGGGTTTTGTAAAGCCACTGGCACATTTGAACCACTGCCCTTAAATGCAACTGGGATAACCTCAATCAAAATTTCTTTAGAAACTAATTTCAATTTTTTGGATAATGCATCCACAGCAACTGCAGGAACCCAACCTACAACCACATAGGTATGGCGCAATTGACCAAAACGCACAATCGCATCCGCCATTACGCGGCTGACATGCGTATCCCATAGCAATTTTTGTAATTCAGTTTTATGTGTGCCCGCCAATTTGTTCAGAACTACTTCAAAGTCAGTAAATTTTTTCTTGGATAATTCAATTTCTTTTTTGAGCGATACTGTAATTTGTTCAGGAGTTCCATTTAATTCATCAGGCAAACTTAATGGAGTGAGA
>JANODZ010000574.1:0-2677 GCA_031412935.1 Anaerolineales bacterium | reverse complement strand
GAAAGGAGATTAATGGTGAAACGTTTTCTAATTCCCCTCATGGCTTTTGTGCTCGGCTCCGCCTTCATCGCATCATTCTATATCGGTATTCTCACCTGGGCGCAGGGCTGGGAATATGCCTCCTCGCAACTCATACGGGACCGTTGGTATGTTATCCCGATCATCGTCGGCTTCGGGGTTCAAGCCGCGCTCTATACCATTCTGCGCTTTCGCCTCTTTATTCCTATTACTTCCACAGGTCATGCAGGTTCGATGATGGGCGCAAGTGGAGGCACATCTGCCACTGCGATGGTTGCGTGTTGCATACATCACGTCACCGACGTTTTGCCCATTCTTGGACTGAGCGCGGCAGCAAGTTTTCTTACCCGCTACCAGCGTCCATTCATGCTGATTGGTCTCGTCATGAATCTGATTGGAATTGGAGTCATGCTCTTTGTGCTTTATCGTGAACGACAAAAACTTCAACCTGTTCTGGAGACATTATGAAACGAATTCTTTTACCCGCGATTTTGATTTTATCCCTTGTACTTAGCGCATGTTCCGCGACTTCGACCCTGCCTCAAACCGACCCTCAGCCTGATGCAGTCTCGACGGATTCTTCCTCCCCTTCAAATGACTCTGCCATGCGTATTGATCAGCAAGGGGCAATTATTGTCGAAATTACACCACTCAACCTTGACTCGCCGACTGACACCTTCGAGTTCGATGTAGTGATGACCACGCACTCCATCGACTTGATTATGGACCTTGCAACGTTGGCCACCCTCACAACCGACACAGGTATCAGCGTTGAGTCCAGTCTCTGGGACGCGCCTCTCGGCGGTCATCATGTGGAAGGCAAGTTAATCTTTCCCACAACAAAAGATGGCAAACCCATCCTCGCAGGCGCGACGAAACTTACACTCACAATCATTAATGTTGACGCCCCTACTCGTATCTTTGAATGGGAGTTGAAATAAAAAGTCCACAAAAGGAGATAACCATGAACAAGAAACATATGTTAATTATGCTCATCTGCTGTTTGCTTCCAATTGCAGGTTTTGCCGCTGTATTTCTCTTCAAGATTCCACTGAACACAGCATTGTTGGTGGGGCTGGCGTTACTTTGCCCATTATCTCACCTGCTCATGATGGGACAGATGAGACACGCTTGGTCGAAACTCCTTATGGATTTGTCTGGGGCGGAAACATTCAGCCTGTTTCGAATCAACCCAACATTGCTGTAAAAAATTTACCCGCTACAAGTCTTGGACAAGGGATGTGGGTGGAGGTCACAATCCCTTATGTGGACTTATTTCTCGACAACCCGCCCTCACGTGCTCCCTGGCTTCAATATCGCGAATCCATATAAAAAGTTAAGTGGGAGTAGGGAAAACGAATCATCCGAGGTCATTTGCAACGCAGACATGCGCATCGCGGAGATCCACCAATTTTGCCAGTTGCAGGATGAGGGTCAGAGCTTGATGCGCTCGGCGATGAGTCAGCTGCAGTTATCCGCGCGAGCTTATGCACAGCACGATGTCATCGCATCCTGAAATTATCGCGTAGGATTGCAGATCTGGCGGGAAGTGAAGATATCCAATCTGCACATTTGGGTGAGGTTTTGCAATACCGTCCGAAGTTGATGGGGGGCTAATATATTTTAATTTGTGCGCGATAACAAATTGATATTATTAATTTTCCCGCCCAACTACTGACCGTAAAAAATATAGCAGTGATTCTCTCCAACAAAGCTATCGGACCCTGCGTTTCCATTCTTCTTTCATTTGCAGTTCACGCGGACTGACACCTGAATCAAGCGCCAGGAAGTCGGTCATCAAACGGTTGAATTGAGTGGGGTTATCGACCATGGGAAAGTGACCTGCGCCTTCAAGGCTGATCTGGTGCATGTGATTCGGAAATAAGTCTATTTTCTCCTGGGCTGGCATGGTGACTGCGGGGTCATTCGGCCCGTAGACGAGCAAGCACGGAACACCAAGGTCGCGAACGCCGGAAAATAAATTATTCGCCCGCAGTCCTGCCATCGAAGCAGAAACAGCTTGCGGGTCGGCTTTGGCGGCGTCTGAAAGAGCAGAGATCGATTCGGGGCTGCGAGCGGCTAACCACTCGATCAATTCCGGCATAGTGGCAGTACGCATGCGCGCATTAACCGAGTCATAGTCGAGTGGACAATTGATCGCCATCATACGATCCACAGTTTTCGGCCACTGCTTGAGATAGGAAAATCCAACCAGCGCGCCAAGGCCGTGACCCACCAATGCCACTTTGCCAATGCCCATTTCGCCAAGGAAACGGTTGATGAGATCTGCCTGCCGCTCGAGAGAGTAGTGTAAAGGGTCACGCGTGGTATCGCCATAACCAAAGAGATCAAGCGCGTAAGCGCGAAACGATGTGGATGCGATCTGCATGGAGTTAACCCAGTAACGCCATGAACCGACCCAGCCATGCAGAAAAACAATGGGACGGCCGCGTCCCAAAGCTTCGTAATGCACCATCGCACCGTCAAGAATAATTGCACTCATTAATTATTATTTGCTTTTATTTTCCATATTTTGCGAGGATCGCTTTTACACGCTCTGCCAGTTGATCGGGAGAAAAAGGCTTCAGCAGGTATTCTTCCGCACCGGCTTCCAACCCGGTATTTATTTCAGAATCCTGTCCTTTGGCTGAGAGGAAGA
>JANODZ010000573.1:0-3690 GCA_031412935.1 Anaerolineales bacterium | reverse complement strand
ACATCAATCCCTTCCGCCGAAGACGGCGGAAGGAGCATAGTGTAAACAAAGGAGTCCCATGCAATACGTTAACCTCGGTAAATCTGGATTAAAAGTTTCGGGTTTATGTTTAGGCATGATGACCTATGGCTCAAAGAAATGGCGCGAATGGATATTGGACGAAAAGGAGGCAAAGCCATTTGTAAAACGCGCATTAGATGCAGGCATCAACTTCTTCGATACCGCGGATGTCTATTCACTAGGGGAAAGCGAGCGCGTGACAGGTAATTTACTTAAAGGAATTAAACGCGAGAATATTGTGGTTGCCACAAAAGTATTCTCCTCCATGAGCGATGATGTCAACGACCGCGGACTCTCGCGCAAGCACATCATGGACTCGATCGACAACTCGCTCAAGCGCCTGCAAATGGATTATGTCGACTTATATCAAATCCATCGCTGGGATGCCAACACGCCGATAGAAGAAACCATGGAAGCCTTGAATGATGTCGTGCGCGCGGGCAAGGCAAGATATATCGGCGCGTCTTCGATGTTTGCATGGCAATTTATGAAAGCCCTGCACACATCAGAGATGAATGGCTGGGCGAAATTTGTGTCCATGCAAAATCACTACAATCTTGTTTATCGCGAGGAGGAACGCGAGATGATTCCGCTTTGCATAGATCAGGGCATCGGATTAATCCCCTGGAGCCCGATGGCGCGCGGATTTTTCGCGGGCAACCGTCAGCGCGGCGGGGGTGGAGAAACCCCCCGCGCAAAGAGTGACCCCTTTGCAAATGAGTTGTATTTCCGTGAAGATGATTTCGTGATCGCTGATCGCGTAGCAGAAGCAGCCAAAGAACGCGGTGTTACTGCTTCGCAGATCGCGCTGGCCTGGGTGTTGAACAAAGCCCATATCACCGCACCCATTATCGGGTCGAGCAAGATCGAGCATTTAGATCAGGCAATTGCCGCAGTGGAGATCAAGCTGACTGGGGATGAAGTCAAACAGTTGGAGACATCCTATCAACCCCACCCGATTTTGGGACATTCATAAATGTTGATGCGCATCCTGTTTATTGGTTTTCGAATTTACTGTTTTATCTTCCGCCCGATCCGCATGGGCGTGCGCGTAATGATGGTACAGGATGGCAAAGTTTGGCTTGTGCGCCAGACGTATATGCGCGGCTGGTTCATGCCCGGCGGCGGATTGAAACGCGGCGAAACACTTGAAGCAGCCGCGCGCCGCGAAGCGCGTGAAGAGAGCGGCGCTGAATTGGGCCAGATAACTTTAATGGGCGCGTATTCAAACTTCGGAGACTGGAAGACCGACCACAACATCGTTTTTATTTGTACCGACTTTCAGATCAAAAGCAAGCCGGATGGCGAAATCGCAGAGCTGTGCGCTTTCGCATTAAATGAATTACCAGAGGACCTGTGGCCCGGTCATCGCCGCCGCCTGCAGGAATATCAGGCGCGCATCGCACAACCTCAATTTGGAGAATGGTGAAATAATATGAATCTGTTCTGGAGTATTTTCATTGTATTTTCACGGGTTGCATTGTTTTCCTGGGGCGGCGGACCCGCGTCGATGGGATTGATGCAGCGCGAGTCTATTCACATGGGCTGGGTCACCACCGAAGAATTTGCAGATGCCCTCGCGATTGGGAATGCTTTGCCCGGGCCGATCGCGCCGCAAGTCTCTGCTTATATTGGGTATAAAATGGCAGGCGCCTGGGGGGCGATCTCGGCTGTAGCAGGCACGATCCTGCCGACAACTCTTTTAATGCTCGTTATGGTCATTTTCTTTTTTGGTGTTAAAGACAGCCCAACTGTTGCTGCGATGTTGAAAGCTGTCCGCCCGGTGATTGTTGGCTTGTTATTATGGACAACGTATGTGATGGCGGTTTCGGTCTTCAGCGTCAGCAAATTTGGCTGGGGCAATGGGTTGACTCAAAATTGGGACAAGCTAATGATTGCCATTACAGCGTTTGCATTGCTTACTTTAACCGAGGTCAACCCGGTCTGGCTGGTCATTGCAGGCGCAATTTTGGGGCTTATTGTCTACCGCTGACAAGCTATAATACGCCGTATGCAACTCAGTTCTCAAATTCAACGCCCAATACTTTACTAATGAAACTTGACACCCTCAAAATCGTAATTCCCATGGCCGGCTGGGGCACGCGCATGCGTCCGCAGACCTGGAGCAAGCCTAAGCCGCTGGTGAGTGTGGCGGGCAAGACATCGCTTGAACATTTGCTGGATATGTTCAAGACTTTGCCCGATCCTGAAAACATAGATTATGTTTTCATTCTGAGCCCCTATCTGGGCGAGATGCAACTTCCGCCTTTCATCCAAGAGCATTACCCGAATCTCAAAGCCCAATTTGTTGTGCAGCATGAAATGAAGGGACAGTCACACGCGCTGGCCTTAGCACGCGAATTTTTGCGCGGACCCATGATCGTTTGCTTTTCAGATACGCTTATGGAAACGGATTTCTCCTTTCTGGACAAAGAGGAAGCGGATGGTGTAGCATGGGTCATGCCGGTTGCCGATCCGCGCCGCTTCGGGGTGGCAGAGTTGGGTGCGGATGGCTGGATCACCCGCTTCATTGAGAAACCGCAAAATATCGACAATAACCTTGTGGTAGTTGGGTGTTACTATTTAAAGAGCGCCGAAAGTTTACTTGCCGCGATTGACGATCAAATAAAACGCGGAGTGATGCTCAAGAATGAATATTTTCTAACCGATGCCATTTCGATTATGATCGCAGGCGGCGCAAAAGTTCGGACGAATGAGATCAGCACCTGGCTGGATACAGGCACGATCGAAGCAACATTGGATACGAACAAACACCTGCTGGAGAAAATTGGTTCAAACGTTCAAACGTTCAAACGTTCAAATCATAGAACCAATCGCCATTCATCCAAGCGCTGAGATCAGCAATTCAACCATCGGACCGTATGCGTCCATTGGCGAAAATTGTAAAATAGAGAACAGCCGCATCGCGGAAAGTATTCTCGAAGCGGGTTGCGAGATCAAGGATGCGGCGTTGAACCGCTCATTGATCGGCAGGCAGGCTAAAGTTAAAGGACGAGGTGACGGTCAGCTCATGCAATTAAATATTGGCGACACCAGTTCCATCGTTTTATAGCTCGAGGACGCAGTACGCGAAGCGTGCCGCTCGCAGCCTGGGGCTCGCACAGAATAAACTGAATCAACCTGGCAGGTTATCCGAACCCTTGTAGGAGGCTCGATGCGGGCAGTGAGTGAAGTTGGCAATACCGAAAGATTATCAAAGCGCGTGGCGGAATTGAAGCCCAGTGGTATTCGCAAATTTTTTGATATTGTTGCGACCATGAAGGATGTGATCTCGCTCGGAATTGGCGAACCGGATTTCACGACACCGAAGCCCATTCTCGATGCGGGCATTCGCTCATTACAAAATGGCGAGACGCATTACACCTCCAATCATGGCAAGATCGAATTGCGCCAGGGCATTGCTGATAATTTGCAAAAATTATATAAAGTTAAATACGATCCCGCAAATGAGATCGTTGCGACCGTCGGCGTTTCAGAGGCGTTGTACCTGACCTTCACCGCGATCCTCGAACCAGGCGATGAGGTCATCATTCCCACGCCATGCTTTGTTTCGTATCAAGCCGAGGTGATTCTCGCAGGCGGCGTGCCGGTTGAGATTCCCGCGCGCCT
>JANODZ010000572.1:0-1693 GCA_031412935.1 Anaerolineales bacterium | reverse complement strand
CGCATCGCGCACATTTTGCTTGGCAAACACAAACCGACCTTCACACCCGGTGTGGAGATGGGGGATTTTGTGGTGGTGGTGAATACCGAGAAGGTGACAGTGACCGGTACAAGAACCCACAGCAAACTGGAAAGCAAGATCTATTATAGTCACTCCGGTTATCCGGGCGGCTTGAAGAGCATTTCCCTGCGGGATCAATTAGCCCAGCATCCCGATCGCGCCCTGCGCGACGCTGTCTGGGGCATGCTGCCGCATAACCGCATGGGGCGGTCCACGCTCAAGCGTTTGAAGATCTATGCCGGTCCCAATCATCCGCACCAGGTGCAAACTCCGAAAGTTTCGGAATAAGGAGGTAGGTAAATATGGCTCAATATTATGAAGGCATTGGTCGTCGTAAGGAAAGCACCGCCCGCGTGCGCCTGACGGCCGGTAGCGGAAAATACACCATCAATGAAAAAGAGTTTTCCGCGTTTTTTACACGCAGTGGCGATTTTGAAGACCTGATGCGCCCGTTTGGCGCGGTCGGGCAGGACGCGGCAAAATATGATGTGAGCGTTTTAGTTCATGGCGGCGGTACCACCGGCCAGACTGAATCTGTCCGCCTCGGGATTGCCCGCGCACTGCAGATCATCAACGCGGATTGGACTGCTGCTTTACGCAAAAATGGCCTGCTGACCCGCGACGCCCGCGTTAAGGAACGCAAGAAACCAGGTCTCAAGAAAGCCCGCAAGGCTCCTACTTACACCAAGCGTTAGTTTTTTCCATATAATATTAAATCAGTTCGTAATTGGTAATTCGTAATTTACGAATTACCAATTACGTTTTAACGGAGATGTTTCATGGACTTTGGATTAATTTCTTCCGCATTTGAGACGTTACGGATCACACCGCCCTCTAAGTTGATTCTGCTCGAAGCGCAGACTCTTTCATCCGCACATGTTCCTCCCTTTCCGCCTGATATGCCTGCTTTGCTGATCGGGGTTGATTCGCGTGCGCTGGCTTTGCAGGTGGAAAAAGTATTAATGGCGGTCTATCCGAAGGGATATGAAGTGAATCTTGTCGAAAGTCAACTATCCAAAGTAGAGAGGCTGGGTGAGCTTCAATCTTCGACTATTAACTTTCAACCTGCAACCTGCCTGTATATCCCATCCTTGGGGGTAGGGACATCGTTTGAATCATTTGCCGAGATCGTGGCGCATTTGCGCGCACCGGATGGCTGCCCGTGGGATCGTGAACAGACCCACGCTTCGCTGCGGCAGAGCGTGATCGAGGAGGCTTACGAGGTCGCCGCCGCGATCAATTCGGGCGACAGCGAATACTTGCGTGAGGAACTCGGCGATCTGCTGCTTCAGGTCGTCTTTCACGCGCAGTTGGCAGGCGAGGAGGGGCGCTTCGATTTCAATGGCTGCGCGCGTGCCATCGTCGAGAAACTCGTGCGACGCCACCCGCACATTTTCGGGAGTGAGAATGCGGCGGATTCCGCGGCGGTGCTCACGCGATGGGAAGAAATCAAACGTGCCGAGAAGGGCGTGGCTCAGGCGAGCGTGCTCGATGGCGTGAGCGAGGGGCTGCCGGGCCTGATGCGCGCGGAGAAGATTCAGAAACGGGCGGCGAAAGTCGGCTTTGACTGGAGCGAGCTGCCGCCCGTGGCCGCGAAAGTGCGTGAGGAACTCGCCGAGGTCGAGGCCGCCGC
>JANODZ010000571.1:0-1874 GCA_031412935.1 Anaerolineales bacterium | reverse complement strand
ATATAAAACACTGGATGAGCCTGTTGAAGCCGTGTAGGGCAGCACGACGATCTGTGCGCGCCGAAAAAGTTCAATTACATTTTCCTCCGCAACCTGCCCCAGCCAATGAATATTGTGAGCGCCGTTATATCGAAATTTAAGATCGCTGGCATAATTTGGAAAGCGCGCGTGTTCCACGCCCGCGATCGTCAATTTTATTTTTGGAAATTCCATCCTTAAATTGTCAAACGCTGTCAGCAATATTTCCAGGCCCTTGAATGGCGCGAGGGTTGTGAAGAATAATAATTCCTGCGCAGATTCTTCACCCAGCATTTCTGGTTCGTGATATGCCCCGATTGGAATGTGCAGACAGTCCACGCCGCGTGCGGAAAGCCAGTCGGCATAATGGCGCATCGTCAGACAAACGATATCTGCTTGTGAGGCAACCTTGGTTAATAAGTTTGCGCCCAAAGATGCGAATATGCCGCCGGGGGCATTTAATGCCTGCAGATCTGCGAGGGTGACCAACTCGTGCATGGTCACAACCGTTGGGTATCCCATACTCCGCGTCAACATGGGCGTGAACATGCCTGATAAATTTGCAAGAGGTGATTTGCCAAAGATGCTTGCGCCAAGATTGAACCACACCAGGTCAGGATTTAATCGCTTCACGCGGGATAGGATGTTTTTCCGCGTTTTCATTTGATTTGGCTGCCAGCAAAAATCAAGTTCAGTTTCGCCAAGATGATTGGGGCGGCTGCCTGAATTTAAATTTGCGCCCGCAAGTACAGTGATGCGCGAGAAGCTGCCCGAATTTGCAAGCGCTCGTGTGACATGATACCCGTATTGCCCGATACCAGTAATTGAAGGCGGAAATGGGCTTACAATGGCAAGATGCATAAGAAAGTGGAATTTACCTTAATCGTATGAAACAGATAATAATTGATCCAGGGTCATGTTGACAGATAGATGCGTGCAATGTATAGTTTCTTTCGATATGTCCCTTGAAAATGCCATTCTTCAAACTCTCGCTTATTCGGATATATTCGATTATCCGCTTAAAGCCGACGAGTTACATCGTTTTCTTGTCGTGCCAGCATGCCAAGATGATATCGAAAAATGCGCATCCATGATGGAAGCTGTATCGTTCACGGATGGATATTATTATCTCACAGGACGAAGCGGGATCGTCGGCCTCCGCCATGAGCGTGAAGCGGCTTCAATGAAATTTTATCAACGCGCCATGCTCTACGGCCGCATCCTCGGCGAATTGCCTTTCGTCCGCATGGCAGCGTTGACTGGATCGCTGGCTGTATTAAACCCCTCCAAAAATATCGATATTGATTTCATGCTGGTTGCCAAACACGGCCGCGTATGGACTGCGCGCGCCTTTGCCATTCTTCTGGGAAAAATTGCGCGTTTATTTGGCGATACCATTTGTCCCAACCTGATTGTTTCTGAATGTGCATTGGCGTGGCCGGTGCATGACCTGTATTCTGCGCGTGAATTATGTCAGATGATTCCTGTCAGCGGATACGATATGTATCTTCGACTCTTTGCAGCCAATACATGGATAAAATCATTTTTGCCAAATGCGAATCCGAAGACATCCGAAGACCTGACCTTCCAGGTGATTCGCAAGAATTCGGTTGTCTGGAAAATGGGTGAATTTCCTTTACGCGGCATCCTTGGAGAAAAATTTGAAAGCTGGGAAATGACCCGCAAGATCGCGCGTTTCTCCAAACACCCAGGCTTTGGCGCGGAGACGATCTTCAGCGCAGAGGTTTGTCAGGGTAATTTTCATCATCACCGGAAGTGGACTGATGAAGTGTATCAAGAGCGGCTCTCAAAAATTTTGGAACGCGGACTTCAGTCCGCTTTTTTAAATAGGGCGG
>JANODZ010000570.1:0-3580 GCA_031412935.1 Anaerolineales bacterium | reverse complement strand
GTGGGGATGTCAGATTCACAGATCAAAAAAATTCCGCACCGGCCAGTTGGCCTTGGTTTACTCGGCGAGCTGATGGAGACCGAATTTCCATTGCGTGTTCCCGTAATCGCGGACCATCCGCGTTCGGTGGGATTTCCCGCGCATCATCCTAAGATGGCCTCATTTTTAGGGGTGCCGATTCGCTCCGCTGATAAACAACTGGGTCAGATCTATCTGACAGAGAAAAAAGATGCGCCTGAGTTCACTGCCGACGATGAAATGATCATTCAGATGCTGGCCGCGTATGCCGCAACTGCCATTCAAAATGCGCGATTATACGAGCAGATGAAAGAGCGCGACCTCGCATTAACCCGCCGAAATGTAGATATGGGCCTGCTGAACGGCATCGCGTCCACTTTAACCTCGAGCCTGGAGCTCGACGAGATCCTTAATAAGAC
Source organism: Anaerolineales bacterium (assembly GCA_031412935.1). Taxonomy (GTDB): domain Bacteria; phylum Chloroflexota; class Anaerolineae; order Anaerolineales; family Villigracilaceae; genus Villigracilis. The sequence goes on along the minus strand of JANODZ010000570.1, from coordinate 3,143 downwards.
CCTCGGGCTTGTGATGAACTACATGAAAGTGGAAGCGGGCGATATTTTCCTGCTGGAAGAAGACAAGATCACCCTGCGCATGGTCCTGCATCGCGGGCAAGCCGCCGAGGCGTTTTGGACGCGTAATATTTTTCATGTCGGGGAGGGGTATCCGGGGCTAGTTGCCAAGACGCGCAAGCCAATGATCGGCCGTCAACTTGCCAATGACACGAATTTTTTACGCGACGCCGTAGTGCAAGCGGGTTTTCAACAAATTGCTTGTATTCCGTTGATGGCAAGTGAAAACCTGATGGGTGTGATGAGTGTCGCCACCCGTGCAAACGACCCATTTGATGAAAGAAGTGTTCAATTACTCACAGCTGTGGGTACTTGGGCCGGCTTGGCGATTGAAAATTCCCGTTTACATTCCAATGCGCGCCGATTAGCTGTACTTGAAGAGCGTAATCGCATCGGCATGGACTTGCATGATGGCATCATTCAGTCTATTTATGGGGTCGGGCTGGCGCTTGAAGGAGCAAAACTTACACTCACTGAAGAACCTGAAGCTGCTAAAGACAGTATTCATCAGGCAATTGACGGATTAAACCGGGCGATTCGCGATATCCGCGCCTATATACTCGATCTGCGGCCGCGTCAACTTGGCAATGAGGGCTTATTGAACGGTATAAAGCGTTTAATTGCTGAATATCGCGCGCATACTTTCTCTGAAGTTAACTTTAGCGGACCCGATGAACTAAAAGATCTTCCTCATACACAGTCATTGGCATTGTTTCACATCTGTCAGGAGGCATTAGCCAATGCCGCAAAACATGCAAAGGCAAAAAAAGTGCAAGTTGCGCTGTGGACGACCCCCGAGCGTGCATTGATGGAGATCAGAGATGATGGTCAGGGCTTTGATACAGATAAGATGCAGACTTCGATCGGTCATGGACTCGCGAATATGCAAACACGCGCACACGCAGTGGGTGGTGAATTTGATATTTCATCATCAAATGAAGAGGGTACGACCATACTTGTATGGGTACCTCGCTCAATAATGCGCTGAATCATTCGAATCAGTGTTAAATTGCAAAATGAATCACAGGAACCCGAGTCTCATATAATATGAATCAAAAAAGTTTTGTATTATGATTCTTTAAGATAGTGTTGTACGGATGGATTGAAAAATTGTGTTTATACCCATAGGTGGGGGGTGCGCAGCGGGGGGCGGGTGTGCATGGCTGAAACGTCCGTTCTAAACCAGGGTAGGATCAGCATTGAATTTGCATTGAGTGCGTAATCATTCTTTAACATAAGCCAACCTTAATAAAGCAAATCTTTTTAACATAACGTAGGCTTAACGCCTTGTTATCTATTGAAGATGTCTGCTAGAATGTATTCACGCTGATGGAAAGAAAGTATGCTTCACACTTACAATTCGACATAATAAATTTAACAAACAAGGATCATCAATTTATTGAGCTGCATGATTAGGCGGGTTGGTTTATAAACTCTAAATCTTGCTTCGAGGAAGAATTATGAATGCAGAAAAGGCATGGCAATCTGTACTCGCCCAACTTCAAATGGAAATGCCCCGCGCTTCCTATGATACCTGGGTACGTGATACACATCCCATCGCATACGATAACGGCTTGATTACCGTTGGCGTACGCAATGCCTATGCGCGCGATTGGCTGGAAAACCGCCTTGCGAGTACTGTCAGCCGTTTATTGATCGGGATTTTGAACTCGAATGTTTCGGTTAACTTTGTTGTTTCTCAAGCGGACGAGATCGATTCACCTTCCGACCCCGAGCCTGCCGCGGCTTCGATTGAAATTACCACGCCTGAGCGAAAAGCGCGGCACATTACGCTCAATCCGCGTTATACCTTTGATACTTATGTCGTCGGTTCTGGCAACCGGCTGGCGCATGCAGCTTGTCAGGCTGTGGCAGAAAAGCCCGCCCGCGCCTACAATCCGCTTTTCCTGTATGGCGGTGTAGGTCTTGGCAAAACCCACTTGTTGCATGCCACTGGAAATGCCTGCCATGCCAGCGGCTTGAATGTTCTCTACGTTTCCTCAGAAGAATTCACGAATGACATGATCACAGCCATTCGTACGCACACCACCCAGGCCTTCCGCGAAAAATACCGCTCCGCGGATGTATTATTAGTGGACGATATTCAATTCATCGCTGGCAAAGAGTCCACGCAGGAGGAGTTCTTCCACACCTTTAACACCCTGCACGGGCAGGATAAGCAGATCATCGTTACGTCAGACCGCCCTCCCAAGTCATTGGTCACATTGGAAGAGCGCCTGCGCTCCCGCTTCGAGTGGGGGTTAAGCGCCGACATTCAAGCTCCTGACTTTGAAACCCGCCTAGCCATCCTGCGCTCCAAAGCCGAACGCACCGGCCGGCATATTTCTGATGAGATTTTGGAAAGTGTTGCCAAGCAGGTGCAATCCAACATCCGCGAGCTTGAAGGCGCATTAAATCGGATCATAGCTTTTGCGGATTTAAGCGGTTCCGCGCTCACGCCCAGCCTCGTGGAAGTGGCATTATCCGATCTCCTGCCAAATCGCAGTGACCTGGAACCGGATAAGATCGTTACCCAGGTGGCAGAACACTATAAGTTGTCGATCGAAAAACTTTTAGGCCGTGATCGCACTAAAGATGTTGCATATTCACGTCAGATCGCCATGTATTTGTTGCGCGAAGTATCCAAGATATCCTTCCCTCAAATCGGCGAAGTATTGGGAGGTCGTGACCACTCAACGGTCATGTCCGCGATCGATAAGATAAAAGATCAGTATAAAAATGGCGATGGGCGGGTTAAAAAAGATATTGATTTTCTGACGCAAAAATTGTACGCTTAAGTCACATCAACGCTGGAAATAAACAGGAAATTCATTAAACTTAAAAACAAATCAGCCCCATCTGTAGGGCTGATTTGTTTTTGTCAAGAAGGCTTTACGCGAAAAAATCTCGTGGTATAATCCCGTCGCCTTGAAAAAAGGCACATTTTGCCTGGGACGGGCAATAAGCGTCCCTGAGCGGGTTCGAATCCCCGCTAAACTCATTCTGTTCCGCGCCAATTTATACAATAATGAATTGCGCGTTGGAGAACGGCACAAGTTAAGGAGTAATAATGGCTGTCATTTCTA
>JANODZ010000569.1:0-4058 GCA_031412935.1 Anaerolineales bacterium | reverse complement strand
CGCGCAGCGCGCTGCGTATGATCCAGGGCCTGTTAACGCTATGGGAGGGCACGCGCCTTGCCCTGCGGGTGATCTCTGTAAACAGCCGCCCGCCGCGTTGCGGGTTATATTTCACGCCCTTCAATTTTTTACCTTTGAAGGTGTCCACTACTTTTACTTCTTCATCTTTAAATATTTTCTCAACCAATGCTTTCGCAAGAATAAGTTTTTCTTGTGTGCCATTATTGTCACGTTCAACAGTGACATACTCCACATCGGGGTGCGCGGCGACCGCCACATTGGCGGGTAGTGTCCAGGGAGTCGTCGTCCATACCAGCAGCGATGTGTCGGGCTTATCTACCAGCGGCAAGCGGACAAAAACCGAGGGGTCGACAGCATCGTCGTATCCGAGAGCAACTTCATGGTCAGAGAGGGGCGTGCCGCAACGCGGGCAATACGGCACAACTTTGTACCCCTTGAAAAGCAGGTCTTTATCCCAAAAATTTTTCAGGATCCACCAAACCGATTCCATATATTCATTGGTGTAAGTCACATAGGCGTCGTCCAGGTCAACCCAAAAAGCGATGCGGTCTGTGAGTTTTTCCCACTCTTGAATATAGGTAAAGACAGATTTTTTACACAGTTCATTAAATTTATCTAAGCCATATTCTTCGATCTGCTGTTTATTATTGAATCCGAGCTGTTTCTCCACTTCGATCTCAACCGGCAGGCCATGAGTATCCCATCCGCCGCGGCGCGCAACGTGATAACCGCGCATGGTCTTGTAACGTGGAAACATATCTTTAAACACGCGCGCCAAAACATGATGGACGCCCGGTCGGCCATTCGCAGTGGGAGGTCCCTCGTAAAAAATATAAGCGGGTCCGCCGCTGCGTTGTTCAATTGATTTTTTGAAAATATCCTGCTTTTTCCAAAACTTCAGGACAGTCTCTTCCATAATTGGCGCATTAAGTTTTGGGTTAACTGATTTAAACATGGTTAGATACCTCGTGATGTAGTTGAATTGTTCGGTGGTTGTTTAGTTTCCTGGTTTGGGATAAAAAAAACGCCCATCCCAAAAAAGGGACGAGCGTGATGCCCGCGGTGCCACCCAGATTCCTGTCGTAATGACAGACTCTTGATCGAGTACGGCTTATATGCTTATACTCTATGTCCTGATAACGAAGAACAACTTCGGCTTACTTACTCTCAGTCAACTACTAACTATGATAACCATTCTAAACTAATTGACCAATTTCAGTTCGCAGCTCCGAGATGATTTTCAATTTACTGGGTTGACCTGTCTCTCAGCAGAATACAACAGGATCTCTGACAACACCTTCGGCAAATTTACTCGTTCTCATTCTTGCTTTTATTTTTTTGATTATACACAGGATAAACTCAAACGACAAGACCTTAACCGTCTTAACAATCCTATCGAAGGGACAGGCTAATGGAATGGGCTTTTGGAACCACGAAGCCACGGAGACTCCAAGTCTCAAAGGTTTCTTGGTGACTTCGGGGCTTTGAGACTTTGTGGTTAACCCATGTGATCAGCCGCTCACCTACCGAATTACTTATTGACGGTTTGTTACCAGACAGGTATAATCTTTCTTCGGCATTATTTCAAACAGCAGGAGTATGACTATGACAACACCCGAAGGCGCACCCGCGATAGCGCTTGAACCAAAAACAAAACTTAGCGGCAAAATTTTGAAGACAACTCTAGCGGGGGCGCTTGTGGACATCGGACAAAGTGTACCTGGTGTGATTCATATTTCACAACTCCAACAAGATGCAGTTAATAAAGTAGAAGATGTAGTAAAGGAAGGCCAGACGGTCGAGGTTTGGGTGCGGCGTGTCAAAAAAGACCGCATCGAATTGACGATGATCGAACCGCTCGGATTTGAATGGAAAGAGATCATGCCAGACATGATTATTAAAGGCAAAGTTGTTCGGATCGAAACCTACGGCGCATTTGTGGATTTCGGCGCTGAACGCCCGGGTCTTATTCATGTCAGCGAGCTCACGCGCGGGTATGTTAAAACCGCAAGCGAAGTAGTAAAAGAAGGGGAAGAGATCGAAGCAAAGGTATTGGATGTAGACCGGCGCAAACGTCAGATCCGCTTGAGCATGAAAGCCCTTCAACCTGAAGTTGTTGAGGAAGCCAAACCAGAACGCGAAGACCGCAAGAGAACCCCGAGCGCAGACAAACGCAAAGGCAAAAAGCAGGAAGAATCCTTCCAAATGGAAGTCGAAGCGCCTACTGAACCGCAGATTACTGCGATGCAGATGGCCTGGCAGCAAGCCCTCGACCGTTCTAAAGGCCGCGGAAAAGTTCGACCTAAATCCCACAAGTCCGCTTCGGAAGAACAGGAAAAAATGTTCAACCGCACACTTGAAAAACGGGTTCCCACAAACTAATAAAATGAATCAAAAAAGAACGGGTAGGTACTCGTTCTTTTTTGATTCTAGTACAAAGACCCTAAAGGTTTTGGAAACCTTTAGGGTCTGAATTTACAAATTAGACCTTGTTGGATTCACTCTTCAAATAAGCTTCCATAAAACCATTTAGATCCCCATCTAAAACCGCCTGGGTATTGCCCGTTTCATGGTCGGTGCGATGATCTTTGACCATTTGATATGGATGCAGTACATACGAGCGGATCTGACTCCCCCATTCAGCTTTGGTATATTCGCCGCGCAGGATGGCTCGTTCTTCATCCCTTTCAGCCGTTCTCAATTCCAGTAAACGCGCACGTAAAATATTCATGGCAAACTCGCGGTTTTGGGATTGCGAACGTTCATTCTGACAGGTTACGACGATCCCGGTCGGGAGATGCGTCAGGCGCACAGCCGTCGCATTCTTTTGAACATTCTGACCCCCCGCCCCTGAGGAACGAAACACATCCAGCTTTATATCACCCGCATTAATCTCTACATCCGCTTCATCCATGGATACTTGCGGCAGGACTTCAACCAATGCAAATGATGTATGTCTGCGATGCGCGGCATCAAAAGGAGAAAGGCGCACTAAACGATGCACACCTTTTTCAGAGCGTAAATAACCAAAAGCAAACCTGCCGCCCACTGCGATCGTCATGCTTTTGATCCCCGCCTCTTCACCGGGTGTTGAATCCAGGATCTCGACGCGAAAACCTTGATCTTCCGCCCAGCGCAAATACATGCGCTGAATCATCCCGGCCCAATCTTGAGAGTCGGTTCCACCGGCGCCGGCATGAATGGCGAGAATTGCATCGTCATGATCATATATGCCGGAAAACATCGTGTCAAAAGAACGTTTACCGAGGTCGGCTTCAAGTCTGGCGATCTCAATCTCCAACTCAGCGCGCAATGATTCGTCGTCAAGCGCCGCCAAATCCGTCAGGTCATGAAGATGTTGTTTCAATGAGTTCCAGGATCCAACTTCGTCACGCAAAGTTGAAACGGTTTTCATCACTCTTTGTGCGGCCGAGGAATCATTCCAGAAATCAACCTGTTCAATATCTTTTTCAAGTTGAGAAAGTTGAACTTCTTTGCCTATCAGGTCAAAGGCGCACCATGAGTTGTTGAGTCAGGTCATTCGCGGCCTGCAAGCGATTTATAAAGTCTTGCATAAATACTCCAAATTTTTTATATTATGTCAAGCGGCTTTAACTATCGCTCGACATTGTATTTGATAATATTCCGTCTACAAAAGCATCGGGGTCAAAAGACTGCAGATCATCGGGTTTTTCGCCCAGGCCGGCAAACAAAATTGGCAAGCCAAGTTCACGCTGAATTGCGAATGCCATACCGCCGCGCGCAGACGAATCAAGTTTGGACAGGATCACGCCCGTCACGTGCACAGCCTCTTTAAATGCGCGTGCTTGCTGCAAGGCATTCTGTCCGATGGTCGCATCGAGTACAAGCCATACTTCGTGCGGCGCGCCGGGCAGCGCCTTCCCGAGCACGCGATAAACCTTTTTCAATTCCTCCATTAAATTGAAGCGGGTGTGCAAACGCCCTGCGGTATCCACCATGATGATGTCTACTTTGCGAGCGACTCCAGCCTGAACCGCATTGAATGCGACTGCACC
>JANODZ010000568.1:0-5081 GCA_031412935.1 Anaerolineales bacterium | reverse complement strand
GAGCACGCGCTCACAGATCGAATCAAAATTATCATTTGTGATCGGATAACGAGTCGGCTCGCCGCCCATGACTTTGATCTGCGCCGCCATGACAAGCGAGTTGTATTCGAGGATGTCGCCGGGTTTTAATTTGGATCCGATTGGGACGAGTTCCGTGCCGGTTGGCAGGATGGCAACTTTCGGCTTGCGGGAGACCGTGATCGTCTGATGGCCGGATGCAGCGATCGTACCCAAATCTACAGGACGAAGAGTATGTCCGGCCGGCAGGACCAGCTGAGTCGCTACGATGTCTTCCCCCAATGGACGGACATGACTCCACGGTGAGACGGCGGCGCGAATCCGTATGGACCTTGGACCCCGGACGGCGGACGTGATTTGTCCATGCTCGTCCAACGCTTCTGTGTTTTCGATGGGGATGACAGCATTTGCCCAATCAGGCAGCGGGTCGCCGGTATCCACATATTGAGCAAAATTTATTTCCAAATTAAAACTGATTGGAGAGGAAGGCTGCGCGCCATTCGTATTTTCGGCTTTGACTGCAAAACCGTCCATCGCGGAGGCATGATAATGCGGCGAAGAAATTTCAGCCCAGATCGGCTCGGCAGTGATCCGGCCAAGAGCATTTTCATTTAAGGGAATCAATTCCACGCCCAGCACGCGCCAAAGATTTGCATCCTGCAAAGCTTCTCTTAATCGCGCCTGCGCTTGCGGAAGGGGAATATCGTGAAGGTATACAGACATTTTGATTTACGATTTACGATTTACGATTTACGATTTACGATTTTAAGTTTTCGGCATTCCGCACTACCCAACCCCGTCCATTGCGGCGCCGAGGCGTTTGATGATTTCATCCACTTCATCTTCGGTGATGGAAAGCGGAGGGGAGAATGCCAGCGTGTTTCCAAGCGGACGAGTACGCAAGCCCAACTCTTGCGCGGCTTTGAAGATTTTCATCGCCATGGCAGGGTCGGCAGTTTTAGATTCTTTGTCTGAGACAATTTCCACGCCGCAGACCAGCCCCAGTCCGCGCACATCACCGACGAAGGAAAATTCTGTCAGAGTTTGTAATCCATCCAACAGACGTTTGCCCAATTCACGCGCGCGTTTTGGAAATTCTTCGCGCTCCATTATTTCGAGATTCTTGAGTCCAACGGCGCAAGCCATGGCGTGACCTGAATAAGTAAAGCCATGCAGGTAGGCCTCAGATTCTGCGGCAGACTCCATAGTTTCTCGAATCTCATCGGATATTTGAATGCCGCCCAGTTGAGCATATCCACTGGTAATGGCTTTGGCGAAGGCGAGAATATCAGGTTTTACATTCCAATGCTTGAGTGCAAACCATTCCCCTGTGCGGCCAAAGCCGGTGATGACTTCATCCGCAATGAAAAGGATTTCATATTTATCACAGATCGCGCGCACGAGCGGAAAATAGTCAGTGGGAGGAACGATCACGCCGCCAACGCCCATGACAGGTTCAGCGATAAACGCCGCAACTGTATCATGGCCTTCGCGCAGAATTGCATCTTCCAACTCTCGCGCCGCGGCTTGGCCGAGCGTCTCGCCCACGTTGACGTCACCTTGATAACGATATGAATTAGGGGCGGGGATGTGAACAAAACCATCCATTGCGGGACCAAACATGGTTTGATATTTTTCCAGTCCGGTGGCGTAAGTAGCCGCAAGCGTAACGCCGTGATATGCGCCTTTGCGCGCAATGATTTTATATTTACCTGGCTTGCCTTTTCGTTTCCAAAAATAACGCGCGGTCTTGAAGGCCGAGTCGTTTGCTTCTGAACCGCCTGATGTAAAGAAGGTCGTGTTCAATCCTTCGTAAGCAAAACCTGCGAGTTTATCCGCCAACATAATGGAAGGCAGGCTGGTCATCCCGGAAAAGTTAGATGTAAATGCCAAATCCTTCATTTGGTCATAAGCGGTTTTCGCCAATTCTTCGCGTCCATACCCCGCGTTGACATTCCACAAGCCGGCCATGCCATCCAATATTTTCTGCCCATCGGTTGTGTATAACCACACCCCATCTCCGCGCTCGATCACCAGCGGATTCGCATGTGACTTTGGATGATAAACAGGATGCAGTTGTTTTTTGTCTTTTTCGACCCAGATTGCTGTAGATTGTTTGGTCATTGTGTCTCCATTTTTTTACCACTAAGGGTCACAAAGTATCACGAAGGGAAAAGCAAAAAAGGTTTTCCTTTGTGTCCCTTAGTGTCCTTCGTGGTTAAAGGTTTTTTATATTATCCAAGTACTTCCACATCATGCGGACCGGACTCCCGCAGCCCCGCCCCGGTCATACGCACAAAGATTGCCTTCTTTTGAAAATCCTCAAGCGAAACCGCCCCGCTATAACTCATACCTGATTGTAATCCACCGATGAGCTGCATCAATACTTCGCGCACCTTCCCCCGATATGGAACAGCCGCTTCGACACCTTCGGCAACATATTCTTCAATTTCCTCTTGAGTAAGATCATTGCCTTCTTTTTGATTACGGTCAATATTCGCTTCACGCGACGCCATGCCGCGCGAGGCTTTGTAACGATGACCCTTGCGCGTCATGATCATGCCCGGGCTTTCGTCTGTGCCGGCCAGCATGGAGCCGATCATTACCGTTTGCGCGCCCGCCGCGATGGCCTTCGCCACATCCCCGGGTTGACGAATGCCGCCATCGGCAATAATTGGAATCCCCGCAGATGCAGCCGCCTCGGCGCAATCCATCACCGCCGAAAGCTGCGGCACACCGGAGCCAGCCACAATACGAGTAATACAAATCGAGCCGGGTCCCACGCCCACTTTCACACAATCTACACCCGCATCGATCAAGCGTCTGGTTCCATCCGCGGTGGCGACATTTCCGCCAATGATCTGCGCCTGCGGATAATGCCTGCGGATATTTTTGATCATGTCAATTTCAAGATGCGAGTCTCCGTGGGCAATATCCACCACAATACAATCCGCGCCTGCCAGCAATGCAGATTCTACCCGGCGCATTTCCTTGTCACGTACGCCGACTGCGGCACCGACGATCAACCGTCCGCGTAGATCTTTTGTGGCTTTGGGATATTGCGTAATTTGCATAATATCCTTCAAGGTCACCAGCCCTGCCACACGCCCATCTTTATCCACCAGCGGAAGTTTTTCTATACGATGATCGTGCAGCATTTTCTCGGCGTCTTTAAGTGTAATATCGGGCGCTGCGCAGATCACCTTCTTTTGCATGATCTCACTCAGGGGTCTGGCAGGATTATTTTCAAAGAGCAAGTCACGGGTGGTGACAATGCCGACCAGTTTTTCATCCTGATCTATTATTAATATTCCACCCGTGCTTGTATCTTCTACAAGTTTTTTTAAGTCGCCAACGGTATGCGCGAGGGTCATGGTGATGGGTTTTTCCACTATAAATGATTCCGCTTTCTTCACCCGTTCGATATGCCGCGCCTGTTCCGCAATCGACATGAATCTATGAATGATGCCAATTCCGCCTTCACGCGCCATCGCAATTGCCATTTCACTTTCAGTCACAACATCCATGTTCGCGGAAACAACGGGCACCTGCAAAATTATTTGTTTTGTCAACTTCGTCTGTGTTGAAAGCAAGCGGCGCGAATCGACTGCGGAATATTGCGGCACAAGCAGGACGTCATCGTAGGTCAGAGCTGTATCTTTTAATATTTTCATTTTCACTCCTCTGAATTCAACCGCCCGAATTATAATGCTTGCTGATGAGTCGATCACCAGCAACATGTGTCAGGCTGGCAATCCAAAAAACGGGAATCGGAATCGGAGGTCTTATGACAGTTACAGCAGTGATCGGTTCGCAATGGGGCGACGAAGGGAAAGGCAAGGCGGTGGATTTTCTCGCTGAGCAAATGGATTATGTGGCGCGTTTCAATGGCGGGAATAACGCGGGTCATACGGTGATCAACGAGTTTGGCACATTCAAGATCCATCTCGTGCCTTCAGGAATTTTCGCGAAGAACACCGTCGGGTTAATCGGCGGCGGCGTGGTGATCGACCCGCAAGTTTTGATCGATGAAATTGAGATGCTCAACAAAGCCGGCATTGGACTGGATGGCAGGCTATGGATTTCGCCGCGTTCACATTTGATCATGCCTTATCATAAAATTCTGGACGGTTTGTATGAAGAAGCCAAAGGGCAAGGCGCTACCGGCACAACCCGCCGCGGCATTGGTCCTGTTTTTGCGGATAAGGTCAGCTACAACGGAATCCGCTGGACGGATTTTACAAGCGACGCGTTTGAGTCACGGTTGAAAATGCAGCTTGAATTAAAAAATAAAATCATTATCGCGCTAGGCGGCGAAGCATTGAAATATGAACAAATGCGCGATACCTATCGCGGATATTATATAAAATTAAAGCCCCATATCAAGGAATTATTTTCACTGGTGCAGGACGGTTTGAAAGCAGGCAAAAACTTCCTGCTTGAACAAGCCATGGGAACATTTTTAGATACAGATTGGGGCACCTATCCATTTGTAACGGCTTCGACCACGATCCCCTCGGCGGCTTCGGCCGGGCTTGGAATCCCGCCGCGCTACATTACAAATGTGATCGGCGTGACCAAAGCGTATACTACGCGCGTCGGCGCAGGTCCACTGCCGACTGAAATACTCGACACAAAAAGCGCTGTCTACAAGCAATTTGGTGAAGTTGCCGCAACCACAGGACGCATTCGCCGGGTCGGGTGGCTGGATCTGGAAATCGTGAAAACCGCCGTTGAATTAAGCGGCGTGACCGAGATATGCTTAACTAAATTAGATGTGCTGAGCGGCCTGGGTGATTTACAGGTTTGCATTGGTTACAAATTGAACGGGCAAAATGTCCGCTATAGCGATGTGGATACCTACGGGCTGGATAAAGTTGAAAAAGTTTATCGATCTGTCAAGGGTTGGAAGGAAGATATCAGCAAAGTGAAATCATATGATGCTCTGCCGGCCAACGCACAAGGTTATGTGAAAATGATCGAAGATGCGACAGGAGTCCCGGTCAGGTGGATTGGAGTTGGCCCTGAAAGGGAAGCCACGATTCGAAGGTAGGAAACAGACT
>JANODZ010000567.1:0-9184 GCA_031412935.1 Anaerolineales bacterium | reverse complement strand
GAAATCTGCCGCGCCTGGGTTATTGAGAGTGATACGCTGCGCAAGCTTGTGAGAACTCATCCAGAATTTGCGGAGAAGGTATTGGTAAATTTTGGGCGGATGTTACGCGGCATGGTACGCATGGTGAGTGAGATGGCGTTTTATCAAGTGACTCATCGGCTGGCACGATTGATCGAGGATGATCTGCCTCAGGAAAACAATTCTCCCCAATGGACGCAGGAACAACTCGCGGCGCGGTTGGGAACTGTCCGCGAGGTGGTGGCGCGTTCGCTGAAAGAATTGGAAAGAAGCGGCGCGATCAAAATTGAAGATCGCCGCATTCAAGTTGTGGATAAAGAAATCTTTCAACAATGGGTGCAGCCGGGTAATTGAGTGGAAGTATAAAAAAGACTGCGAGTAGCAGTCTTTTTTATTTGTGTCAAAGCTCGCTGGCGAATTTTATTTTAGCGCTTCAAAATTTGAAACTGTAATGGAAAGTTCATCATCAGCCGCGGCTTTGATGTAATCGAAATAAATGTCGCTGGGAAAGCCGCGCGTGGAGTCATATGTCACAGTGACCTCATCTGCGCCGCCCGCCAGACCAGCTTCCAGCTCAGAAAAGATGCGTTCGATCGTCGCGTGACTGGCGAAGGTTTCATAGTTTGAATCAGTCGCAGCGACGAGAGTTCCGTCTGGGTATTTTATCGAAATTAACTCGCCGTTTTGGACTTCAACTGTGAGCGGCATTTGGTTGCGGAACACGCAAAAACATCCAATATTAAGATTGAAACGATAATGTGTAATGCCGGAGTTCTGCCAGGCTTGGCGGTTCTTTTCAAAATCAGATGATGTTCCAAAAGAACATGCCGTGAGAATTACGATCAGGGTGAGAAGAATTAGCTTTTTCATTTTTGCTCCTGCATACAATGACGGTATCGGTGAAAAAAAGTTCCCGATTTACATTTACACCCAGGAAATTTCCAATGATAAAGTTCTTTTTACGAATTAATTATCTTGAATTTCCGCCGCGCGATAGGTATTGTTCATTAACATCGCAATTGTCATGGGACCAACGCCGCCGGGGACCGGGGTGATAAAACCAGCGATTTCTTTTGCCTCGTCAAAGTTGACATCGCCCACCAAACGATAGCCGCTTTTCTTTGTGGCATCGGGTTTTGAATTGATGCCCACATCAATAATTGCCGCGCCGGGTTTGATCCAATCGCCGCGCACAAATTCAGGCTTGCCGATGGCCGCGATCAGAATGTCCGCAGCACGGACGACCGCCGCGATATCTTTGGTGCGCGAGTGACAAACGGTTACGGTGGCGTTTTTGCCAATCAATAATAAGGCGGCGGGCATACCGACAATATTTGAACGGCCCAAAACCACTGCGTTTGCGCCATCAATTTTTATACCTGATTTTTCGAGCAGATAAATACAACCATAAGGCGTGCATGGGACGAACAATGGTTCACGTCCTTTTTGCGCCAGGCGGCCCATGTTCAATGGAGAGAAACCATCCACATCTTTTTCAATGCTGATCAGTTGCAGGATGCGTTCTTCATTCAAATGGGAAGGCAAAGGCAGTTGCACGAGAATGCCGTTCACTGATTTATCGGCGTTCAGTTCTTTGATGACTTTCTCAAGATCATCCTGTGAGATATCTGTGGGCAGGTGGCGGCTGACCGATCCCATCCCCAATTCTTCACAGGCTTTGCCTTTGGCTCGAACATAAGTTGCCGAGTCCACGCGTTCACCGACGAGCACGGCCGCGAGAGTTGGCTTGGATTTCCCTGCTGCTACACGCGCCGTTACCTTTGCGGCTACTTCATCACGCAGGTGTTGGGCAATTAACTTGCCGTCGATTAATTGAGCTGTCATTTGTTTGATCCTCTTAAGATTTTGGATTTATGAATTTCGATTTGGTATTCACGGTTTCAATACTACAAAATTATCCAGAATAATATCCACACCCGGCTGGGCAAATGTGCCTGCCAGTAAACCGACATCACCCGATTTTAATCTGCTGTCTTGTACAGATGCAATTTGAAAACCATTGGCATAAAACGTAAGCGTCTCGCCTGTGCAATCGGCGCGAAGATGATTGACCGCCAATCCTGTTTTGATGTTGGTACTGGTCTGCATTTCACTTTGACCCAGCAAGATGGCTTGCCCGCTTGTGTAAATGCCCATGCCGTAAAAACCGTCGCTTGAGATCAGGAAGAAATAATAATCATTCCCTGTAAATCGACAGATCAAGCCAATGCGATTTTCATCGGGTCCGCCTAGTTTGCCGGCATCCACCTCCATGCGGACATTGTCAAAGTTCTTGTGCGGCGTTGACCAAAAATTCGTGTTCAACGAATTGACCAGCATACGATACCCGCCGCCATCGTAGTCCATCGTGCCTTCGGCAGTCAATAATCGGTCCCAGCCTGAGAGCGGGTGCGCAAAATCATCCTGGAATAGAACCGTTCCCGACGGCAAAGATTGTTCATCTGGAGTGGAAGATGTAGGCACTGTTGTCGAACAAGCCAATGCAAGCAGAGTTAGTGAGAAAAAAAATATGAATAAACGATTCATAAATGTGATTTTATCATGCTGAGGCTCAGTGCTCGCTGGAAGTATCTTGAATTATTAAGTGACCTTACGCAGCTCCGCTCAGGGCGACACCCCCTAAAACAAACAAAAATGCGTAAGGTCAGTTATTAACATAATAACCCAAAATATTACCCCCCATCACCGCCCGCCAATGGCGCATGTTTTTTCTTATAGTTTACTTCCTAGATGTTTTTGGTTTCGTCGTAAACTTCCTGGGAATTTTCCTGGCAGTTTTTTTAATCGTTTTATTACCTGCCGATGATTTTGTGCTTAAGCTGATCTCTTTCCTGCCAGGTTTTGTAACCGCATTATTATCCATAGACGGAGCTGATTCTCTTGAACGAACACGTTCTTTCTTTATGATTGGTTTTATCTGATATTCCGCTTCCCAGCCGTCTGCAGATGCGAGCTGCAATTTACCGTAACGAATAAGCAGCAGCGCCGCGCCCGCAACCGCCATTAATAGTGAAACGAACATTGTATAACTGACAAATGATTCGCCCATGCGCGGCTGGTCTGGGCGGAAAAATTCGATGAACGTGCGTATGAGACCTGCGCAAATCAACCATCCCGCGAAAATTGCTCCCGGCTTCATCTTATCCTTATAATGACGGGAAATCCACAATAACAACAATGCCAGGAGAATATTCAAGATCATCTCATAGGCAAACGTCGGGTGAAAGCGGGTTGTATCCACAGGGAACTGGCTCAGGTCTGCATATTGCGCAAGGCGATGTCCCGCGTCAATCGGAATGCCCCACGGTAATTTTGTAGGCTGGCCGTAAAGTTCCTGATTAATAAAATTTGCAGGCCGCGCCAAAGCCTGGCCGATGAATACTGCGGGTGCGATCGCATCGAGAAAAAGCCAAATATCGAATCCATTTTGTTTTAGAAAAAAGTACAAAGCGATCGCACCAAATAGCAAACCGCCAAAGAAATGCAGTCCGCCTTCCCAAACATAAAAGATCTTGAGCGGATTATCAAGATAGTATTTTCCGCCGCCTAAAATATTATTGACAACATACCAGGCACGCGCACCAAGAATCCCAATCGGTAATACCCAGACCATGGCATCCCATATTGACTCGCCGTTTTCGCCTCGGCGTTGAATCTCCTTTTCTGCGAGCCTTGCGCCCGCAACCGCTCCGAGCATTACCAGGACGCCATACCAGCGAAGTGTAACCGTCCAAATAAACAACTTGAATGAAAAAATTACCGGATCTATCATTTATTACCTCTGATTTAAGTTTTGGAGATTATATCATCCAAACATCGCCAGGTAGTTTCAAAAAACTCGTATTGCACCATACGCGCGAGAGTGCTATAATATTTTTATCTCCCCTGAATTTTGACATAGTACTTTATATAACCCGCACGTAATAATTTCCGTGTGCGGAAAACATGACGAGAGCCTTGACCCAAACCCCTGATTCACCAACAAAATCCTAAGGAAATTCGCCAGCCCCCAATCAGGGACGCTGGGTTTTTTGCATTCATATTCCAATCCCCACAAGAGAAAACATAACATGAAAATACTCGAACTAGAGAACGAACCGCTGTCAAAACTACGCGGGATGGCAAAAACCCTTAATATTCCCAATTTCAACCGTATGAAGAAGGAATCGCTCGCGATGATGATCCGCGAGGTTGAAGCGCAAAAGGAAGGCATTGAACTGCGCG
The DNA here is from genome assembly GCA_031412935.1 of Anaerolineales bacterium. Classification (GTDB taxonomy): domain Bacteria; phylum Chloroflexota; class Anaerolineae; order Anaerolineales; family Villigracilaceae; genus Villigracilis. The sequence continues at coordinate 4,921 of JANODZ010000567.1, read as the reverse complement.
GCGGCATTTTGGAAATTATGAGCGAAGGGATCGGTTTCCTGCGCGCAACCAATTACCGCATCAGCGAACAGGATGTATATGTTTCGCAGGCTCAATTAAGAAAATATGATCTGCGCGCAGGCGATTTGGTCATCGGGCAGGTCCGCCCTCCGCGTGAAAGTGAAAGACATTTCGGGCTGCTCAAAGTAGAATCAATTAATGGGTTGGAACCAGAAACAGGTGTAAAAAGAGTTATATTTGAAAACTTGACCCCAATTTTTCCCGAAGTGCGTTTTGATCTGGAAATTGAGCACGACACCCTCGCTCCCCGTCTGATTAACCTGATTGCACCCATTGGCCGGGGTCAACGCGGATTAATTGTTTCACCTCCCAAGGCGGGTAAGACCACGATCCTCAAGCAAATTGCAAATTCCATCTCAACGAAATACCCCGATGTGCATCTTATTATTGCGCTGATCGGTGAACGCCCTGAAGAAGTAACCGACATGGATCGTTCCGTGGATGCGGAAGTGGTTGCTTCCACTTTTGACGAACCTGTCACAGCTCACGTCCGCACCGCGGAACTTGCTTTGGAGCGTGCGAAACGCCTGGTAGAGATCGGCCGTCACGTGGTGATTTTAGTCGACTCGATTACCCGCCTTGCGCGCGCCTATAACCTGGTAGTAAATCCATCCGGGCGCACACTCTCTGGTGGTATGGATCCTTCAGCGCTTTACCCGCCCAAGCGTTTCTTCGGTGCGGCGCGTAATGTGGAAGATGGCGGTTCTTTGACCATCATCGCCACCTGCCTGGTCGATACTGGATCGCGCCTTGATGATGTGGTTTACGAAGAATTTAAAGGCACGGGGAATATGGAATTAATCCTCTCACGCAAACTGCAGGAGCGCCGCATTTTTCCCGCAGTGGATATCGAACGCTCGTCCACGCGCCGCGAAGATTTGTTGCTTGGACCCGATCTTCTCCAACGCGTTTGGCTGATGCGCCGAATGTTCGTTCAAATGATCTCACCTCCGCCGCAGGGCGCAGGCATGGATCATTCCGTGGCGACAGAAGCCATTATCACGCGCATGGAACGCGCAAAAAACAATATTGAATTTCTTGAAAACCTGACCAGGGATGCGTAACGCAATTTTATCCGGGAACTTTTCCAGGATGTGAGCGTTGGATTATTAATGAAAAACTTTTTTGAGAAAATTCAAGCCTTTTTTGCCATGCTTGGAACAAAATTAAAACCCAAGCCAAAGGATGTATCCGCGGTTAATGAACCGCCTGCCACGCCGCGCGCGCCGAACGCAAAAAGGAAAGTGGATCGTTTTACCATGATCAGCTGGGTTGCGACCATTTTTATAGTGGTTACATTATTGGGGTCAACAGTTCTCTACAAGAATTCAGAACCGCCCAAAATCACAACCGTTGCAATACCGACAAATCCTGCAACTGATTCAGGTGCTGATCAACCTCAGATGGGTGAACCAGCTATCAGTGAATTGTTCATCATGCGCAAGCTGCAATTGATCACGCATATCCCGGAGCGGCCGCGCTATAAATCCGTCGTTTATCGTGTCTCCCGCGGCGATGCCATGCTGTCGATCGCAGATGACTATAAAATTAAAACCGACTCGATCCTTTTCGCAAACACGGAATTGGATGACAATCCTCACAGCTTAAAACCCGGCATGGAATTAATCATCCCGCCTGTGGATGGAATTTATTACAAATGGAAAGAGGGCGATACATTTGAATCTGTAGCCGCCAAATTCGATGCGAACGCAGATGACATCATCAATTTCAGCGGCAATAATATCGACTTGACAGATCCCAATGTGGCGCTAGGTGCGCTTGTCATGGTTCCAGATGGCACACGCGAATTAAGAAATTGGGCCGCAGATTTGCAAACCCAGGGCAGAGGCGCAAACACAGGAACCGGCGGCGCAAACGCCGGGAATGCCTGCGGCGGCGGACCGGTTGGCGGTACGTTTGGCTGGCCTGCAAGTTCTCAAGTCATTTCTGGTTATGGATACATGCCAAGTCATTTGGGTCTTGATATTCAAGCCGATGAAGGTGAACCTATTTATGCCGCCGGCTCAGGCATTGTGACTCAGGCGTCGGATGGCTGGAATTATGGATATGGCAAAGTCATTCAAATTGACCATGGTAATGGTTATGTAACGGTCTATGCCCACTTAAGCGTGATTAACGTAGGGATATGTACTCCCGTCGGCCAGGGCACGGTTATCGGCGCAGCTGGCAGCAGCGGCAATGCCTTCGGCGCGCATTTACATTTTGAAGTGCGTATCGGCGGCGCAAACGTTAATCCTTATAGTATTGTTCAATAAGGACATACACATGTAAATAAATAGACAGGTAAACATGAATTTTCCTTGTGTACCTGTCTACTTGTTTATTTGTTTCCCTGCCCTCCCATGAACGAACATTCCCTCAAAAAAATTCTTTCCCCATTAAATCCCGGCGGTCTGCGTTACTTTGATTCCATCGGTTCCACCAATGATGAAGCGCTGGCGTGGGCGGCGGAAGGTGCGCATGATTTTTCAATTGTCATTGCGGATGAACAGACTCAGGGCCGCGGCAGACTCGACCGAAAATGGTTCACACCAAAAGGAAGTGGACTTGCCTTCAGCTTGATCTTACGTCCATCCCCAGCCCTGCGCCCGCATCTCTCGCGCACCGTTGGGTTGGCTGCACTTTCAATTGCAGAATCGTGTTCCGGGCTGGGTCTCGTTCCGCGCATTAAATGGCCGAATGATATTTTGTTGGACGGTAAAAAAACAGCGGGTATCTTGATCGAAACCGTTTGGTCGGGCGAAAATGTAGGCTCGCTTGTCATTGGCATGGGAATCAATGTTCATAAAGCATCTCTGCCGCCTGCTGAACTATTACAATTTCCCGCTACAAGTCTTGAAGATGCGCTTGGGAAGGATGCGCCTGCGCGCGAGGAAATTCTTTTTAGCGTATTGAATGCATTCATGCGCTGGCGCGAACGCATGGGGACTGATGAATTGATCATTGCCTGGGAGGAGCTTCTAGCCTTTCGCGGCGGGCAGGTACAAGCCTTCGTCGGGGGAGAGGTTCCCATCACAGGTGAATTGATGGGTCTTGAATCAGATGGTAGCCTGCGCTTGCGTAACGCAGTTAACAAATCTGTAATTATCCGTTTTGGGGATGTTAGCCTGAGACCGAGTGCGTGATATACTTTTATTGCTTGTCTTATGAACCAAGCATGAATATTTTTGGTGGAGTATTGCAAGGTTTCATTAGGATATTATTTTTGTATATTTGCGCTACTCTTTAAGAAATAGAGGTGACCATGTTTGATAATCTCCGCGAGGATGCCACGACCAGTTATGATCAAGGAAAATTCCAGCCTACCGCAAGCACTGGCTCTGCCTTTGGTGCAAGTCCGCGTTCAAAGCGCATATTAGGGATGACCTCTTTTCAATTATTTGTCATCACCTTTTTGTTAATGCTCGCAGTGTGTGTGGTTGGTGCGATGGCTTTGTTTGCCACAAATAAGATCGGATTCTAAGTTATCAAAATCTTTTCAATAAGTATAGGGCGCACATTCCAGCCCTTGTATTGTTATTCTTAATAAACATATTCACGCAAATCCGCTCTTTGATGAATGCCTTGAAGAGGTTTCATCAACGAGCGGATTTACACCATTTTCGGCTGTGCTTCCATCGGTTCACCGGTCTCGCTGACTTGTGCGCCGACTTTCTTTAAATCTTCTGCTGAGGTGCGCGCTACGGATGCGACGCTATCGCCTTCACCCGGTTTGATGAGATGCACACCCTTTGTTGCGCGGCCCGATTGTTTTACATCTTTTACCTTCATGCGTAATGTAACCCCATTGGACGTCATAATGGTCAGGTTGTCTTCTTTTTGTACCACGCGCGCCGCCGCGATTTTGCCAACTTCCTTTAGCGCTTTTTGGTCAATCGTGAAATTGCCGCCGGTTGCGCGTCCTTTTGCCGTGTAACTTTCGAGCGGAGTTTGCTTGCCAAAGCCTTTGGTCGTTACGATCAATAACGCGCCGTCTTTTTCAACAACGTCCATGCTGGTAACCAAATCATCTTTCTTAAGGCGAATGCCCTGCACACCTGCGGCTTGTCGTCCCATCGAGCGGACTTTGGTTTCGCTAAAGCGCAGCGCTTGTCCATTTTCGGTGACGATGATTATTTCATCCTTGCCTGAGGTTAACCGCGCCCAGCCTAATTGGTCGCCTTCCTCCAAAGACATGGCGATCAAGCCTGAGGGACGCACCGAGGCAAACTCTTCCATCGTCACGCGTTTAATTTTGCCGCGCGAGGTCATCAGCATGCAGAAATTTTTCGAAGAGAATTCGCCCACCGCCATGGCCGCCGTTACTTTTTCGTTGGGATCAAGCGAAAGCACATTGACCAATGGAATACCTTTCGTGGCGCGCTCCGAATCAGGGATCTGATAGATCTTCTCGGAATATACTTTGCCTTTATCTGAGAAAAACAACATGGTATTCAAACTGCGCGCAGGGATGAGCATGACCACTTCATCTTCATCCTTGGTTGTATGCCCCATCACGCCGCGTCCGCCCCGACTCTGCGACTTGAAAGCCGCCGCCGCCACGCGTTTGATATATCCGCGCGCGGTCAGGCTGATCAGGACCGCCTCATCAGCAACCAGATCTTCGTCATGAATATCTTCCCTGGCTTCCGCTGAAATCTGCGTGCGGCGGTCATCTCCAAATTTTTCAGCAAGCTCGTTCAAGTCGGATTGAATCAGCGCAAGGATCTTTGTTGGATGTGCGAGCAGATCTTCAAGGTGTTCAATCACCCCGCGCACCTGTTTGTGTTCCTCTTCGATCTTCCAGCGTTCGAGGGCGGCCAGTCTGCGCAATTGCATATCTAAAATTGCCTGCGCCTGT
>JANODZ010000566.1:0-3125 GCA_031412935.1 Anaerolineales bacterium | reverse complement strand
GATCAAGTGCAAAAAGAAATGGATGCAATAATGGCACAGTGGGAAGGGTTGCAGGTTGCTTGATAATGGCATATTTACTTTGCACTATCTTGTGTATAATTGACCTATGTCAAAATTGGAGAAAATCCTTGACAAGGTGTTAAGAGGAACATCCGATGCAAATATTGACTTTGAAGATTTGCGTCATTTGCTAAGCGAGTTGGAATTTCATGAGCGGATTCGAGGCAGCCATCATATTTTCACAAAAAATGACATGCTGGAAATCGTCAACCTGCAGCCCAAAGGCTCGAAAGCCAAGGCTTAACAGGTAAAGCAGGTCCGAAATTTAATTTTGAAGTATAAACTGGCAGGTGAAACCCATGATTAAATACGAAGTAATTCTTTATTGGAGCGCAGAAGATGACGCATTCATTGCGGAAGTTCCAGAATTGCCCGGGTGTATGGCCGATGGAACAGATTACCACGAAGCATTGGCTAATGTCGAACAGATCGCAAAAGAGTGGATCGAGACCGCGCGTGAAATGGGCAGAGAAATTCCAGTACCCAAAGGCAAATTGGTATACGCCTGATTGCAAACATCCGAAGCAAAAATGGCTTCGGATGTTTTTATAAACTATTTGCGGGCGTGCAAAAAGAGATGGAAGTCACATTGGCGGAGTCGGAAGGGTTGCAGGGATGATAAGAATGTATAATTATCCCAAGAGGTGAAACATGCGAACAAATTTTGTTGAACGCAGGGGCAGGTTGCAGGATATGGACAGGTCGTTTGACTTGAAATTTTGGCAGGCACAATCTCCCAAAGCGCGCTTTGATGCCGTTTGGGAAATGATCATTCATGTTATGAAAGTGAAGGGCCACGATGTTCGTCAACTCAGACTTCAGCGATCTGTTACGAATTTTCAACGAACACAACGTTAAGTACATGGTCGTAGGTGGATACGCTGTTGTGCAATATGCCGAACCGCGTTTCACCAAAGACCTTGATTTATTAATTGCCACCGACAAAGAAAATTCAGAGGCGGTCTACAATGCATTGCGCGAGTTTGGCGCTCCGCTTTCTGGATTAACCCCAAAAGATTTTGCCGAAGACGGTTTTTTCTTTCAAATGGGCGTACCGCCTATTCGTGTGGATGTGATCATGGGCATTCCTGGTGTCGATTTTGAAGAATGTTGGAACAGACATAACACAGTAGATTTTGAGGGTTTGATGGTTAGATTCATTTCCAAACAGGATTTAATCGTTTCCAAGCGCGCAGCAGGGCGGCCACAAGATTTGATTGATGTGGATTTGCTTTCAGAGGAATAGAGAATAAGATACTTTTACAAAAAGAGATGGAAGTCACATTGGCACAGTGGGAAGGGTTGCAGGGATGATGCAAAAAACTATTCGTGCTTTTTTAGCATTGACCATTATTAGCGGGGCGCTGGCTATTGCATATCTGGAGTCCCTGCCTGGGGATGCCCAAAACAGCTTCCTGAATGTTTCTCCCTTTCGCTTGGTGTCGCTGGTGGGATTTTTGGCGGTCATCGGTGTCAGCGTTTTCATCTTCTTCAGGTTTGAATCAACGGAGAGGGTGACAATCCTGGTCGAAAGAATAAAGGGTTTTAAATCAGGAATATACTTATCCTTTATTTTATTTACCTTTTCCCTTACATTCTGGGTTGTATTTCTTTACAGGGAAGAATTCATCACTTTTTCCAACGAAGCCATGTACGCGCGGCTTGTCCCGTTCATGCTGTTTGGATCGCTGGGTTGTTTGCAAGCGGGACTTGTTTTAATACTCCCCTTCCTCGCCGATAAAAAAGACGATTCGCTGAAAAACGTTTGGAAAACAATACTCTTTCTTGTGGGTGGATTTTCCTTAATTGCAATTTTTATATCCCTGACAGGCATCGGATTTACTTTTGACAATGTCGGTCTCAACTGGGGGACTGCGGGAACCCCGCTCTCATTTGCCCAGGTCAATTTGGTCCTGTCGATCGGATTTATTCTATTCTTTCTATGTTACATCATCGGCTCAAGGATAAAAAATAATTACTCGCATTGGTTGCTCGTACTGGATATTGGCATCTTCATTGCGCTGTGGGGAGCGGCCGTCCTGCTTTGGTCAAGTCAAACCATAAGCCCCACCCATTTTTCGCCCGCCCGATCCGCCCCCAATTACGAATACTATCCTTATTCCGATGCCGCCATATTTGACAGAACGTCCTATCACCTGCTTTCAGGCATTGGGTTTTCCGACAGGTTGGTTCGCAGACCTTTGTATGTTGGCCTGCTTGCCCTCTTCCACAAGTTCGGCGGAGTTAACTATGAAGGAACCGTCTTTGTTCAGATCCTGTTTCTTGGGTTGATTCCATCTTTTATTTATCTGCTGACCACCAAAATATCCAATCGTTTTGCCGGGTTTTTGGCGGGTGGTCTGGTACTTTTACGTGAAACAAATGCAATTGACCTGTCCGGGAAAATAGTTGTCTCACACGCAAAATTGATCATGAGTGATCTGACAGCAATGCTGGGAATCATCATCTTTGTATATGCTTGCGTCACCCTGCTCACAAAACGGAGGCCTGACAAGTGGCTATTGCTGATCATAGGCGCATCCCTGGGTTTGCTGGCCTTGGTACGGGCGCAATCCCTGGTGCTTGTGCCGCTGATTCTCTTATTTGCCTTGATCCCGCAAAAAACGAAGAAACCTCATTTAATCAACCCGCTGGTTATTCTTCTTGGACTTGTTTTGACGATCACACCGTGGGCCTGGAGAAACTGGATCAGTACCGGTACGCTTGCGATCGGTGACCTCGGCGAGAAAACGTTGATGGCGCGGAATTATTCATTAAATCCCGTGGAATATCCACGGCCCTTGTTGGGAGAAACCAGGGCGGATTTTTCAAGCAGGCTTTCGCGGGATATCCAGTCCTTTGTATTTCAACATCCGCGGGAACTTGCATTCTTTATTTCCAATCATTTAATGCACAACCTTGCCGTAAACGCAATTTATATTGCGCCGGAATATTCCAGAGTCACACCTGAAAGCCTCGTCAGTCATACTCCATTTTGGGATACTTGGGATGGTTCCTTAACTGGGAGCACTCTTTTCGCTCTGCTGGGCAACCTTGCCATCCTT
>JANODZ010000565.1:0-2598 GCA_031412935.1 Anaerolineales bacterium | reverse complement strand
AATTGTCAATGCTTTACAAACTATCGCATCACGCAATGTCGCTCCACTTAAATCGGTAGTTGTCAGCGTCACCTCAATTCATTCAGGCACAACTTTCAACGTCATCCCCCAGACCGCCGAACTATTGGGCACGATCCGCACATTTGATCTGCAAGTCCGCAAACTCGTGCTGGAACGTTTCGATCAAATTGTGCGCGGTATCGCCGAAAGCATGAATTGCCAGGTTGAAGTTGAAACAAAACGCGTCACGCCTGCCGTTATCAACAATGATGAGGTCACCGAAAGTGTTCTTCAAACCGCGCGCGCGCTTTTCCCGCATGCAAATGTGGATACGGAAAACTACCTCACCATGGGCGCGGAGGATATGGGTTATATGCAGGAAAAAGTGGATGGCTGTTACTTCATGATCGGTTCTTGCAACGATGCGAAAAATCTCAACTACAACCACCATCATCCTAAATTTGATTTTGATGAGCAAGCCCTGATTCATGGCTCCGCGCTCATGGCATCCGCCGCCGCTGATATATTGAAGTAATAAACCTTGTCGCCCTGAGCGAAAGCGAAGGGTCGTTATTTTCAGATCATGCCAGTTTAGATTTTCAAAAATCAACGGTTATCCTTACAGTTATGTAATGACTTCAAAATTTCAATGGATTAAAGTTAAAATATGGATCAGGATAACCATATGAAAAAAATTACATCATTACTATTGCTTCTGACCTTTTTGATGAGTGCCTGCTCAAGAAGCAGCCGCCCAACCGAGTCAACCGACACCCGAAAACCAGTCACGTTGGCGGCCGCAACCGCTGATTCAGTTGCCACCGAAATTTATCCAACAGAAACTGCTGTCGCGGTGCGCAAAGCGCTTCTTTCAAAAATTGAGAATTCAGTCTCCGCACGCAAGTCATCAACTGAGAATCTCATACCCGCACTTGAAGGCATGGCGATCAATAGCGGCGGCGGAGTCGAAACGGGCAGTGATGGCCGCGCAAGAATCGACTTATTGCCGGAAGGGACGATCATTCGCGTGGGTCCAAACTCATCCTTTAGCCTGCCTCAACTTGTTGAAGTTAACGGTCAACCCAAAACTACGATCGAATTATTTTTCGGAAAAATTTATATATTATTAAGCGGCGGCTCCCTGGAGGTTATCACTCCAACAGGGATCGCATCGGTGCGGGGCAGTGTCATGAGTGTCCACTATGACCCAGACCTGAAAAGATTGGAGGCGTCCTGCCTTGAAGGTCATTGTTCACTTGAAGATGAAGAAGGCACGGAAGTTGAGTTGACTGAAGGGGAAGAATCGCATATCGATTTCGATGAAGCGCCTGTTGACCCTGAGGCAATTGATAGCGCGGAAATTCAAGATTGGTTGGATGAAATTCCAGAAATGGAGGAATTCTTTGAAGTCCTTCCGGATCCCGAAGATTATCCAGAGCCTGACCCCGATGATTTATTTCCCACCGAAGAGGCTGTCACCGAGGAGCCTTCCACTGAGGAACCCGCCACTGAGGAACCTGCCACTGAGGAACCTGCTGCTGAGGAACCGCCAACTGAAGAGCCCTCCGGCTGGTTCAATTTATTGACGAACTTTAGAGTATAAGATCTTTACTAGCGGGTTCAGCGAATTAAATTTTGAAATATATGGATAAATATAAGAAGCTGATCGTTGTTATTGTTTTATCTGCAACTACGGGCGCTATCGCCCTGCTAAATAAGACCGCGCCAGCTCCAATTAATCCGGCTTTAATCGCAACCAATACAGGTACACCCTTCATTGTGCCTGGTGATACGCCTGGCGATTCGCCGGCTTACGAGGGTTGTGTTTATATGTGGGCGACACATAACTCACCTGAGTTGACACAAAAGATGGATACAGCGGTGCGTGCCCTGGATCCTGCGGCAAGCGCCAATGTAAATTTCTTTGGCGAAGATTGCGTCTATGCCGATGGACATTCCACTTTTGGAGTGATGGAGACAGATTTTTATATTTACCTGGCTGTGGATGATTTAACGAACGAAGAAAAATTCGGCGGCTGGATGGCGCAAGTCCTGCCGATCATCATTCAAATTCCGCGTGACGAAATTAAACGCGAGTATGGATTTGTGGAATTCTGGTTCGAGAAAACAGATTCAGAAAAAGTGACCGTGCGTGTGCCGCTCCAGAAATATATGAAAGAAGCGCAGGGAAAAACCGGCGTGGAATTATTCCATTTTTATTACAAACCACCATAACGCAATATGAAAATTCTATAGATTTTATATAAATCCGGGATTAAGTTGGGAGCATTTCAACCTCAGCGGGCCGCCAAAGTAGGCGGTTTTTTTCTTGACGCGCGGCGGATTTGGTTGTATACTGCGTTTAGTAGTTACTAAACGTTCTAAAGGATAAACATGTCCACAAAACTTAAACAGCTGAAAACCGAATTTACGGAAGGCTTAAGCCAGATCAGCCGTTTTTGGGGTTTCCCAAAAGGGATGGGCGCGATCTTTGCAGTCCTTTATCTTTCTCCCAGCCCGCTCTCGCTTGATGAGATCGTGCGGGAGACAGGGCTTACCAAAGGCGCGATCAGCAGCGAGGTTCGCACCCTGGCGCGT
>JANODZ010000564.1:0-9358 GCA_031412935.1 Anaerolineales bacterium | reverse complement strand
ATTACCTGCCTTCTTTCGCTATATAGGCGGAGTGCCTCCTGATAAAAATCCTGCACATTTACAAAACTAGCGCAGGCATCATACCCATCCTGTGAAATACACCAATGACCTTTATTGTCTTTTACCAGCCATCCCACTTTGGTAATCGGAATTGTCGCGATGCGAACGATTTTTTCGTAGCGCGGCGTGTTGGTATTAGGGGAGGGTCTTAATTCATCCTCGGTTAATTTTGTTACAAGCGGGATGCGTGATAATACTTCTCTTGCAGTTAATCCATCAGGCTTATCCCACAAAATTTCAAATATGCTTCTAAGCAGTTCTCCTGCCCTTTTTATGGTTATGTTTGACATAAATGGAGACTATTTTGTATTTTGTTTGAAGGTAGCGGTTCTGAAGATCAGGCGGCGAAAATCCAGGTGTCTTTCAGACCGTTTTAGCGAGAGATTTTCTCCCACCTATAACTTACTTATTTATTGCTATACATATTATACCTAATATTTGACGAATGATAATATACATTTTTCTCCCTGATATAAGGATGACAATTATAGACGTGAGATTTTGGGGGATTTATAACCATGAAATGACAATCCGCTAATCACCTGACAAGGTATATATTTTGTTCATAAAATCAATATATTTTAATAACTGACCTGACGCACCTAAGCGTGAATCCCTGGGCGGAGCGAGGGTCTCTACGACAGCTAAGAGACTCTCACCCAGAGCGACATAAATTGGACTTTGAGAAAGCCGTAAACTGCCAAAAAAACAGGGATTGTGGATTGTGCCAATTACAGGTATACTATTAAGAACGATTGGAGTATTAGGGAAATCAATGGAACAATCTACGGAACAGACTACGGAATTATCTACGGAACTGTTTACGGAACAGTCTACAGAACAGTCTATCCAGGAAGAAATAGAGACAAAGCCTTCTTTTTCGCTTTTAGAAACAGAAGAGATAAAAGGACTTCCTGATTCTAATCAGGAAGTTTTCCTTGAGCCTGTATATCCAGAACTTTACAATTTAAGCTATACCTGTCTATTAATTCCTCGATTTCCATCCCATCAACTAAAAGGGGACCTGGCGGATTATTTACCCCAATGGTTGCAGCAAATCTGTATCTCCTTCACCTGGCGTTTGGAATTTATTACGGTGAATCCAGATTATTTACAGTGGGCTATATTAGTGCCTGCCTCAACCCTGCCTGGCCGTTTTATGCAGCAAATTCGTTTTGGCACCTCGGATATGATCCTTTCAAACTTTGGGCGTATCAGAAGAGAAAATCTATCCAATGATTTTTGGGCTTCTGGGTACCTGGTTGTATTGGGAACGAAACCACATCCTGAAGAAATGATCAATCAATATGTTCGCCTAACCCGCCGCCAACAAGGGTTGGATACTTTATATTAATTTTATTACCTACAAATCTAAAATCCCACCCTTCACATATATAATCAGTTTGTTTGAACCGACAGCCAGGCCAGGCTGTTTTTTTTTCTCTATACGTCCGCCCAGGAAATTATATAAAATATTATATTAAACCTCTTGCATAAGTGCTCCCGCCGCAGTCCTCGGCGGCGGGGACGCCGCTTTGAGCGTGGTAAAAAAAATTATATAAAATATTATATTAAACACGGTGATGAATTTCGCCAGCGCGCTCTTAACTGTTTGTTGTTTCCCCATCAGAGTCTAACCCGATCAATTGTCGCTCGCACATCTGAAACCGATCTTGACCGAACTTCGGCCATAATAGGCGCTTTCGTTTGGCAATGCTGAAGGATCAGGACCAACTTCATATCCACGATTTGAGATACGCAAGTTAAAAAGATTATCTTGAAAAGATCCGCCGCGGATCACGTGCAGGTGATTTATCCCGCCATGATTCGGCCCTGTCGGATTCACTTGCGGGGATTCCGCATAATATTTGGCGTTGTAATAATCTGCCACCCATTCCCAAACATTTCCGGCCATGTCTAATGCGCCAAAGGGACTTGCTCCTGCGGCAAATGAGCCCACGCGGGTCACATCCCCCAGGGTATTGTTTGCGTTTGAATTTTCATCATTGGGCGGCTCACCTCCCCAGGGATAGGTACGCGAGTCATCGCCTCGCGCGGCCCGTTCCCATTCCGCTTCGGTCGGGAGTCTGCGTCCCGCCCATTCACAGAATTTGGTCGCGTCATACCAGGTGATTTGTATTACGGGATAATCCTTGTATTCAGGATTGCCGAAATAATCTGCCTGATTATCTGAATTAAGTTTTACAGGCAGCCTGCATACACCCGCATGCGTACAGAACTGATACATACCGTTGGTCACTTCCACCTGATCGATCCAAAATTCGTCCAGGGTAACATCATGCGCTGGAATCTCGTCATTTTCGAGCAGGATATCCAACCCCCCCATTTTTAATGTCCCCGCGGGAACGAAGAGCTGAGTCATTCCATCTGTTGGCGAGATTTTCGAAGTCTCAGGTGTGGAGGTTGGCACAGGTGTGACTACAGACTCTGGCGTTGATGTAGGCGGGATCTTTGTCGACACGGGCGTATTCGCCGGGGCAGAGGTGGCGGTTGCGGCTAAGGGTGTTGCAACGCTTTGGCAGGCTGTGAGCAGGAAAATGAAAAGGAAGTAGTTTGTTTTCTTCATTGTGGTTTTGTTTGTATTGCAGGGCAGGCTTACTGACTGAAAGTTTTTGATAGCCCATACTTTGGCGGGCCGCAAACCCGCTCCACAAGGCCATTTACTGAATCAAACTAATTGCTTTTTGTGCCTGGTCTTCATAAAAATTTGGATTGATCTTATCGGCTTTTTGCCATGCTTTGAGCGCACCGTCATAGTCGCCTTTGCGGTACAGCCCAAAGCCATACCATAGCCAAGCTTCTTCAGACATTTGAGTAACGCCTCTGGCGTAATCGGTTAGGATAAGCAGATCAGCATTGCGGTTGGAGTGGAAGTATGCAAGGAATGGTCCGAATTGATAGCGGAACATTCGCAGAGGCAAACCGATCTTGCGCGCTTCATCGTAGGCGAGAGCGGCTTCTTCGTAACGATCAAAATAGACCAGATTACTGCCGAGGTTGAACCATGCGAAAGCGTCGGCGGGGTTTTTGGCAGTGTCGGCTTGGGATGCGCTCAATGCATTTTGCCGATTCAGGTCCGGGTCCCAGTTGGAAGCGAGCAGGGTCTTCATCTCCTCTTCAAACTGCGGAAAATAGATCACGATATATAGGTTGTTGAACGGTTTCCATTCCTTTTCCAATTGAGAATAAGGGAGCGTTAGATCAGCACCGCGATATGAATCTTGAATCGTGAATGACTGTGTGTTGTCGTCGTAGCCTGTGAGCAAAAGATAATGTGCGGCCCAGAGATCATCCTTCGGTCCCAACGCATCGTTTGGGTCAAGGGCTGTGACGCTCTCCACCATGACGGGATAATTCGCGGCGATCAAACGTTTGAGGCTGTCAATGCTGCCGCCCACGCGATATTCTACGTTGAGCCAACCCGCCTGCGTGCGGACGTAATAGCGCAGCTCTTCAGGGTTTACGTTGCGGTCTTGCAGAACGGGTTTGACCACATTAGCGATATCTCCTTGATTACCTTCCCAACCGTAGATGTGCAATGCCATGGAAAGTGTAGCGGGTCCGCAGTTATTAGGAGTTTGTTTCTCATAAGGCGGCGATGGGAGGGAAGCCTGTCTGGGCAATGGCGCAAAGGCGGTAGTTGGCATAAGAGATGGCGTTAGATCGATAAGCGGCGTATAAGGTATCGTTGCGTTGGCGGTTGGTGTGACAGGTTGAGAGGTAACCGGCAGCGCGGTAGGTACAGGACCGAGGGGATTGATCGTGTTTTCGGTGTAGATCAAAAACTTTTCGACCCGCCAGGAGATGACTGATTTCACAACGGGGATTTGATAGACCAGGAGCGCCAGCAAAAACATACCTGCCAGCCCGATGCTTAGTTTTCCAATACGTTTCAACATGCGGGGAGTTTACCACGCGATTATGAAAGTAAATTAAGGTGGGGAATTTTGGATTTCGTAGGCGGGATTTGAGTAATTAATAATTGTGTAATCATCCTGAGAGTAATTTTTGACTTGACGCTCGTCGCTCTCGCAATTATGATGAATAATTATGGAAAATTTTACAAATAGGAAACTTGACCCTGAAATATTACGCGGAGCGATGCGTGCCTGGTCAGCCGGCGTCACAATTGTTTCCGCCGTTTATGAAGGGATTAAACACGGCATGACCGTGAACTCGTTTACATCCATTTCACTTGAGCCTGCCCTCATCACTGTTTCATTGCGGGTTTCCACACGCACACACGAACTGGTAACCAAATCCCGCGCATTTGGTATCACCATACTTTCAGCGCAGCAATCAAAATTATCCGATATTTTTTCAGGTCAATTGTCTGAAGTGGAAGATCGTTTCGCCAATTTGCAAATAGATACTTTGGTCACAGGTTCCCCTTTAATTATTGGAGGATTGGCGTGGCTTGATTGCCGTGTGACCGAAACTTTTGATGCGGGGTTGAACACCTTGTTCATCGCAGAGGTCCTCGCGGCTCGGGATACAAATGTTGGACCGCCGTTGATTTATCACAATCGCAAATATTGGAGTCTGTCTCAATTGGCGCAGCCGCCAAGACCCGATGAGTTCACCCTAACGGGTGCGCGTCCACAAAACTCCGGTCAATCTGGTGGAAATTGATTTATAGAATTCCGGTCAATCTGCGCCACAAAAATACCGTCAAGCCTGCTGGAGAGTGTCATACTTAATATATTAACGGATGGGGAAAAACAAACCTTATTACACATTGCCCGTCAGGCAATTGAAAATGCCGTGCGTGGAGAGAAGCTGCCTCCATTGGATAGTGATTCTCTTTCCCCGCAATTGTGCGAGCTGGGCGCCTCATTTGTAACCCTTAAGATCAATGATCATTTACGCGGATGTATCGGCACACTTGAAGCGTATCAATCGCTTGCGAATGATGTGCGCGATCATGCGGTGACCGCTGCGCTGGCAGATCCGCGTTTCCGTCCCGTAGATAAAAGCGAATTAAGCAGGATCAGGCTCGAGATATCGCGATTAACGGTTCCTCAGCTACTTGAATATTTATCGAGTGAGGATCTGCCTGCGAAGCTGCGTCCGCATGTGGATGGAGTCATCATCAAGGATGATCATCGCCGCGCAACTTTTCTTCCCCAGGTTTGGGAACAGGTCCCGGACCCTGCAGATTTTCTTGATCAGCTTTGTGCCAAGATGGGTGCAAAACCAAAATTATGGCGGAAGACAAAATTGCAAGTATTTGTTTATCAGGTCGAAGAATTTCGCGAAATGGCAAATCGTGAGCTGGATTCTTAACCCGGGTCTGAAGCGCTGGGATGTAAATCCACATTATTGAAGCAAGTTCCTTATTGCCCCGCAGTTTGCCTGGAAATTAGGCAGTCTGAAGAAACGCGCAAGATGCTTCGCTTAAGCGTCAAGGTGAGATAAAATATAAACATGGATGAAGAAAAACCCGACGATACCATGTTTCAGGATGCGGTGGATGCATTGCGCCGTGGGGAAAAACCGCGCGCCAAGGAACTGCTGACGCTGCTGCTTAAAACAGATCAGAATAATCCCACTTATTGGGTCTGGTTAAGTGCAACTGTGGATAATTCGAAGGAGCGCATTTACTGTCTGCAAACCGCGCTCAAACTGGACCCTGAAAATGGCACAGCTAAACGAGGCTTGATCCTGCTCGGTGCATTGCCTCCCGATGAAACCGTTTCACCATTCCCAATGAATCGTCCGCGCGGCTGGGAACAAAAACTTTTGCTTGCGAATGAAAAACCAAAAGAAAAAGGTTTGAAAGCGCTGGCGAAGAATCCCGCGATACGGCTGATGGGGGTGATGATCATCGGCGCTGGGTTGGTTTCGGGAGTGGTATTTGGTTTTGTCCTGCCGCGCCAATCTACAGTCGTTCCGACGCAAACGAATACGCCGGGTCCGTCGCCCACTTTCACAGCCACACCCACTTTGTTTGGCGCGGTTGCGGCTCCAACAAAATCTTTCATTGGCCCGACGCCCTTGTGGATGTTACTTCCCCAAACTTATACACCTACCGCTTTATATGTGAATACTTTGCGCGCTCCGCAAGTCAGGGATCAATTTCGTTCTGTACAAATAGCGTACGCGAAAGGAGATTGGGATGCTTATATAGCGGGTATGGAATTGATCATTCCACTTGAACCAGACTCCGCGGACATATATTATTTAATCGGCGATGCCTACCGCTTCAAAGGTGAAGTTAATAACGCATTGAAGGCGTATAACAACGCATTGAAAATTGACCCAAATTTTGGGCCGGCTTACCTGGGATTGGCGCGCGCGCGATTGATGGGCGACCTGAATGCCAATGTGGATGCCCTATTTGAGGAAGCCATCGCACGTGACCCGAACTTTGGTGAAATTTATCTTGAGCGGGCGCGCGACTATCTAAATAAAAATAACCCTAAAGCCGCTATTCCAGATCTTGAAATTGCAATTAATCTCATGCCCGAATCGCCAGAGGTGTATATTACTTATGCAAATGCCTACCTCGCGCTTGACGACAAAACTAAAGCCCTGGAAGCTGCCGAAAAAGCTTATTCCCTGGATATAACCAACCTGGCTGTTTATAAGATTTTAGGCAATTTGAATATTAATAATGGAGAGTATCAAAGAGCCATTGAAGCGCTGGATGTATATGTTATCTATGAAAATGAAGATGACCTGGCTTTTGCTTTGTTGGGGCGGGCTTATTATGAATTGAAGGATTACAAATCTGCCCTGGAGAATTTTGATAAAGCGGCCGCGATTAATAGTAATGGGTTGCGAAATTTTTATCTCTATATTGGAATGGCCAGCCTCGAGTTGAATGATCTTGATCGAGCTATTGAATATCTTGGAAAAGCCGCTAGTGTGGATGATCAATCTTTTGAAGTAACTCTCGGCCTGGTGCGCGCGTATTTTCTTCAAGAAAAGTTTGGAAACGCGTTCTTAAAAGTGGAGTCGCTGACGTCCCTGGCAAAAACCGATCAGGAAATTGCAATCGCGCTTTACTGGCATGCGCTCATTCAAGAGAAACGAGGCGAAACGAAAGAGGCAATTAAAGATTGGAAGGCTTTACTTGCAATGGATCAATCGGCGCTGACGGCTGAAATGCGCGCGGAAGCGGACCAACACCTAAGATCAATTGTCACAGCCACAAATACTCCCAAAGGCGCGAAGGCAACCGCTACACCAAAGAGTGGATCGGCAACGCCATTACCCAAGGGGGGAACAGCAACGCCAACTCCAAAAGGAGGGAGCGTCACTCCTACGAAAACTCCAAAAGGCGGAACTGTCACTCCCACGAAAACAGTTACGCCCACGTGATTAACATAACCTAAAAAAATATGTTAGGGCATGAGTTGTAAATGATAAAAGAAAGAGACTGCGTAAAAAACAGTCCTTTTTTTTATCATTTATGTTTATACTCTATTATACTTTTTAAGCCCGGCATTTTTCACATGGACACAAGGCTCGCAGGTAGTGCCAATTATAGATTCCGTAGTCGTGCCCGTCTTCCCAGACAATGGTCAATGCGTAGGAACCGGTAGCGACAATATTTGCCAAACGTGTAGATTGAGAATCCTCCATGATTCTTGTAAAAACCTCTGCATCAGGTTCTGATTTCATATTCTCATGCCCGCCGCGGCATTGGGCGCATGGACATGCGGCCCGCAATAGCCCAAAGGAATATACACTCGTATGGCCATCGTCCCAGTTAAGGGTAAATTCTTTTTTGCTTTTGTTGGCGGTTACACCCGTTGGTTTCTCAGACATTTTTCCTCTTCCAATATTATCCTAGACCCTAAAGGTTTCCTTCTTGTACAGGCGTGCTTGTTTGTAATGAAAACCTTTAGGGTCTTTATTATTATTTAAGGCGATGGAACAACCGCAAGAAAATCTGACGCGCCCCAGCCTGCACGGGTTTCGTCATAGGGCGCCACCAGATACCACCAGGTGTAACCATCGAGAGTCTGCGGACCATCGCGCACGACAAATACTTCCGCTTCTTCACCAAAGAAAACGGTTTCACCCGTCAAGCCTGGTGCAGCGCGGATGCGTAATCCTTCGCCATCCGTACCGCTGATCTGCACATAACCGCCGAACCCAATTGTGTTTGGCGCGAGAGTTGGAGTGACAAGATTTGGATCAAGGGTGGGGATGGGCGCGAAGTTGGGGGTATGTGTCGGGGCGGGGATCATTGTCAGGTCGGCAGAAGCAAACCCAACTTCGCGGGCGAAGCGCGGAGAGGTCCATCCGATAAAGATAAGCGTGAAAATAAAAAATCCAGCTGCAAAACCGATTGCGCCTAAGATGACTGAGCGATTAAGGTATTGTTTTATGTCCATTTTACTAATTCTTGTTTTTCAATAAATAGGTGGCATCGGCAGGCATGAGAATTTTTAATGCGCGATGCTTGATCGTGAGATCTGCATGCTGACCGCCGAGTGCGGGGTCGCCGTCCACCTGAACCGAGAAGGCTGCATCCGATTCCACCCGCGCATTATGAAACGGCAGGCGTCGCGCCTGATCGGACGTGAGGTGGCGGCCGGCGACGAGATCAAAGAAATGGCGCAGCGCATCCGCGACGTTGTTCCCGCTTAACAGCCACATATCCATTTCGTTATCGTCGAGCAGGGCATCAGGTGAAAGCACTGACAAGCCGCCCGCATAATGACGAATATTGGTTGCAACCGCCACAAGATAATGACCTTCCACGAATTGACCGTCCGTCCAGACACGCAAGTCCAGCCCATGCCAGAAGGTGGCTTCCCAAACGGTGGTTGCAAAAAAATGTGGGACAGAAAGGTGCTTGAAGAATCGAGGGCGTGGTTCCATTTTGGCAATGGCTTGCGCATCCAACCCAACGCCTGCCCATAATAAAAATGGACGATCGTTACACATGCCAACATCCACGCGCTGCGGCTCGACATTTGCAAGTAAAACCGCATTCTCACGCAAAGACCACCAGTTGAACCAACTGAATGGTTTTTGTCCTTGTTCTAGCGCCCAGACATTTGTTGTGCCTGCGGGAAGTACTGCAAGAGCCGTTTCTGAATCCAATAATCCGCTGGCTACCTGGCCTACCGTCCCGTCGCCGCCGATCGCGAAGACGGCATCATATTTTTCTGCAGCAGCCTGGTGCGCGGTTTGCGTGGCATGCGTGCCGCTTAAGGTCTCGGCGATCTCCATACTCCAGCCCGCGGCTTTAAGTGGATGTATAATGCCGCGCACAAATCGCCGCACGGGGTAGCGTCCCGCCGCTGGGTTGTAAAGG
>JANODZ010000563.1:0-2420 GCA_031412935.1 Anaerolineales bacterium | reverse complement strand
ATTGCAGAAAAGTGTAAACGTTTGAACGTTTGAACGTTTGAAGGTTTGAACGTTGAAATGCTCAAGGTCAACACCCCAGGGAAAAACGATTGTTTTTTCGGGATGCATTCCATAGGATAGGGCTTTATCGCGTGTGACCAGCGCATCGCTGGTAAAAAATGCAGAACGTTTCAACGTGTAACGTGTAAGACCCTCCCACCACTTGTTACGCTGCGCATCTTCCATCAAATCAAAGCCCCACGACATGGTCAGGATGGGACGAAAACCGCTTAACACCGCAATGAAGGCGCAGGTCTGGATTGGGCCGGCATGGATGAGGTCAGGTTTGATTGACCGGGTCAAACGTCGAAAGTCTAATGTGAGCTTGATCAGGTTTCCCCAACGAAACGGTTCGCGTCCGCCTTTCCAGATCACTTGCTGAACATTTGACGGCACAAGACGATCCTCCACCTGGCGCGTATTCCCCTCCAATTGTACAAAGAATACCTCATGCCCGCCATCTGATATGGATTTCAGAAAACGATAATCATGTGTGGAATAACCGAGGGAAAAATACAGAATACGCATTATCGGGCGAACCATTCCACGAGCCGGTAATACAATTGGGGATTCTGATTGAGAAAATTATTCTTAGCGCCGCTAAACCCGATCAGGAAGCCCGCAAATACGGTCATGGCTGAAGCCAGAATCCATAGGAAGGAGTATATTTTAATAATGTTTCGATTGTTTTCAACCGAATGCGCATTAAATCCAACCAACATGACTGCAAGCACAATCAACGCAGGCGTGACGTCTACCAGGTAGCGCATGGCTGAGTTGATAAAGATCAACAGAATGGACATTTGAACAAAAACATAGGCGAACATAGAAAGACCGAACCAGAAAAACAGCCTGTGATTCTTATCAACGGGTCGGGGTTCTCGTGAAATCTCCCCATTCAACGCCAGCCAAAGCCATCTGACCAGGAACAAAGCAGTCAGCCCGATTAAGGGAACCACAAACAAAATTCCAGCGACCGGCTCGGTGTAATAATAATGCTCAGGAAGATGGATGAAGGATGGCCACATATTTGCCTTGATCCATGGGATGGTAAAAAATGGAAAGTCCCCGCTCAAGGACGGAAGTCTGAATACATACGTGAAGAGATTGGGGGGGATATATTTATAAGAACTAATATCGCCATAGTCCGCTGTAAGGGACGGGCCGGTTAACTGGTAACGATGTCCAAACTCAAAGATCGAACCGAAGCGGTCGTAGTTGTACCAAAATAAGGAGCAGGCGACCAACGCCAATGGAATTATCACTGCTGTGAATGCACGAATGGATGTGGGTACGTTTTTATCATTCTCAACATAAATTCGCCGCAGGATCAGAGCCGCCAGGAGAATGACCGAGGGCAATAAATTGATTCGGGTTGTACCGGCCAGCCCAAAGGCTGAGACAGAGGCGGCTATTAATCCATTATGAGGTTTGGAATGGCGAAACGCAAGAAACAGCAGATAGAGTCCCGCCATCAAAAAAAATTGCCCGCCTGCGATGGAAACTTCATAGAAAGTTGGGCGGGTGAGCAGCCAGATCAATGGGACGTTGAACATGGAGGCAAATACCCCACCCCAAAATGCCCACACTGGAATCTTGAATTGTTTAAAGAGCGCACAAAGTAACAATACCGAAAATAAAGTTGTGCCAACAACAAAGGAAAATACAAGGCCGGTATCTGTCACGGGTTTGGATGTGACTGCTGAAACCAGGACGCCGATCAACGCGGGAAGCGGCCCCCAATATAAAAAGTATTTTCCATCATAATACGTGGTGTCCCATAAATAAATGAGACCCTCGCGTTGATGATGGTCATAGGGGTTATTCAGTTTTGCCAATGCAGGATTCGGCACATCCAACAAATGGGTCTGGCCTTGTTGAAATGCCTGGGATAACTTCCAATAATAGTCACGCCCGGACGGCCATTTTTCAATTCTGCCGATGGTGATGATCCAAATATACAGCCAAAGTACAATACATCCTGAAAGGATGAGCAGGATGGTATTTATTTTTTTCGCAGGGCGGGTTTGCAACCCGCCAATTTCTTTACCGTTTATATTTTTCAGGCTGAAAGCCTGACCTACGCGGGATGAAAATACAGGGGTGATCCAATAAAGGGAGGCAAATAAAATAATCGCCAGCCCAATGCCCACCAGCTGAATGCGGCGAGGTCCCCAGCCCGGGTCGTTATCCAACCCCAATTGAAAAGCAAATAGGGAAAGCAGCATGATTCCCATACCGGCTGAAATAACGATCAGACGGATAATAATCTTACGATTCAAAATCAAGCTCCCAAATCCGTCCAGCGGAGTTCTTTGCCGAGAGGCATATCGGATAAGGCTTTTGTGCCGATGACGTTTTGAATTTGGTCTGGTTTAATC
>JANODZ010000562.1:0-16692 GCA_031412935.1 Anaerolineales bacterium | reverse complement strand
AATTTGTCAAATCCCGGTTGGCGGCTGACGCCTTCCCGGCGGTACGCCATGGTCGCGCAGGTCGATTTCTATCCCCAACTTCGCATTGCCGCCGAAGCCAAGAGCGAGACACGCCTGGATGCAGTTGTGCCTGAACCTGCGAAAAAATCAACGATAATAGCAGTCTCATCAGAGCCTTGTTTGATAAATTCTTTGACTACTTTTACAGGCTTTGGAAATTGAAAGAAATTATCGGTAAATATTTCTCTTACTTCTCTTGTGCCATTCAAGGTATAGCCTAAATCAGTGGATAATATAGAAGAAAAACCAGTAAATTCATTGTTGAGTTCTGACAAAAATTTTTTCTCTCTAGGTCTTCCGTCACTACTTTTTGGAAAAACAATTCTTTTTTCTTTTATTTTTTGTTGCAACGTTTCCCTTGAATATCTCCATCCAGTATCGGATGGTGGGGAGTAAGAATTGCCTCTTTCAGGGTCTATAAAATCATAATGAAGATTGGGTCTTTGGCTTTTGGTGGCAAGACCTAAAATGCTGTTGCTCATCCAAGCCCCACGTGCGTCATTATCTGGATTAGTGTATTTGTTTAAGTCTATTTCTTTACCACGCAATCGAGTACCTTCGTTTCGAGCATATACAAATATATATTCATGATCCGAAGATAGTCCTTGCTGATTCCTGCTGTCAACAATTTGCCTGCTTTTCCAAATTAAATTTCCTACAAAGTTTTCTTCGCCAAATATTTCATCCATTAATAATTTCAAATTATTGGCTTCATTATCGTTAATGCTTACGAAAATTACCCCATCTTCGCGTAATAAATTCCTTGCTAAATACAAGCGTGGATACATCATTGAGAGCCAAACAGAGTGGAACTGTCCGTTCTCGCGGCTGTTCTTGCGCCATAGGTCTTGTTTGTTCAAATAGCCTTCATCGTCTGTAATCCCCGCGCGTTTGTTGTATTCATCCTGTCGTTCTGAATAATCGTCAGGATACACAAATGAATCATTTCCCGTGTTATAGGGCGGGTCAATGTAGATCATTTTGATCTTGCCAAAATACGATTTTTGTAAAATCCTTAGTACTTCAAGGTTTTCACCTTCAATAAAAATATTTCCACTAATTTCTTCTTCGCGCAAATTCGCGCCATTCGCGGCAGGAATTAAAGTATTTGTAGTCTGCTTTTGAATCTCCCTACGCGCTTCGGCTTTACCCGCCCAACTCAATTCATAATTCTCGTTGTGAATAGTTGCATTTTCACCCAAAATATCTTTTAGGCGCACAAAGTCAATCTTCTCTTCGGAAAAAACTTCTGGAAATAATTGGCGTAATTGTGATAATTTTTCAGCAGTAAGGTTGAGGCTTTTTCCATCCATATTTGCTCTCTTTGTTTTACAGTATTTAGTTACGTGAATTTCAGCATTTGGTGAAAAATGAATTCGATTTTTTTAAATTATACCCCTTGCAAATCAGTGGTTTGAATCTCGACGAATTTGATATTTGCATTGACCCCGAGCTTTCGCCCGGAGGTCAATGCTTTATAACTTATTCAACTCAATCACTACTTCTTTACCTTTTTACGTTTGCCTGTAGGCTTTGCATTTGCCGCCTTCTTGCTCGTAGTTTTTTTCACTTTGGCTTTTGCCTTATTGTCTGCTGGCAACTTTTCCAGCGCGCTGACCAACTTATCCAGCACATCAAACCCACCCTGCCAGAATTTTGCCGAGCGGATGTCTACGCCGGCTTCGGCTAGTACTTTTTCAGGCGCTTCCGATCCGCCGGACGATAATATTTTGAGATATTTTGGCTTGAAAGATTCACCCTCCGCTTTGAATTGCTGATAGAGCGAAAGCACCAGCAGTTGACCGAAGGCATAAGCGTAGACATAGAAGGGAGTGTGATAGATGTGCGGAATGCAGACCCATTCCCATTTGAAGTCGTCGCTCAGGTCGATCGAATCGCCGAACTGTTCTTTCAGGTTTTCCATGTACGCGGCACAGAGTTCATCCACAGAAGCATTCTTTTGAACCATCTCGTGCGCCTGCTTTTCAAACAATGCAAAATATGATTGGCGAATAATGGTGGCGTAAGCGTCGTCCATTTGTTTGAAGAGGATGTCGCGCCGCACGGATTCATCTTTCTCTTCGGTCAGCATCTTATCGATCAGCATCATCTCGGCAAATGTGGATGCGGTCTCAGCCAGCGGCAGCGAGGATTGGAATGTGAACGTATTGTGATGCGCCGCCAGCATCGAGTGAATCGCATGCCCCAGCTCATGTGCCAGCGTGGCTACTTCACGCGCCGTGCCTTGATAGTTGACCATCACCCACGGGGTCATCTCAGGCAGAACAGACCAGCAGAATGCGCCTCCGCGTTTGCCTTTGCGGACTTCGCTATCGAGTCGATTCTCATCGAACACGCGCTGCGCCAGATGCGCCACTTTGGGGTCGAATGCCGCAAAGGAATCCAGGACCATCTGTGCGGCGGTATCAAAGTCATAGTTTTTCTTCGAGCGCGCCACGGGTGCGTAGATATCGTAGCGCCGCAGCTTCTTCATCCCGGCATGTTTGGCTTTGAGTTTGAAATAACGCTGGAAGATGGTCACATTTTTGCGCGCGCTATTCAACAATACGTCAACGGCTTCATTGGGAATGTCATTTGTCAGGTTACGCGCCGCAATCGGACTGCTGAATTTGCGCATGTCAATATTTTCATTGTGCCAGTCGCGCACGCGGGTCTGGTACATCTGCCCGAGAATGACGCCGTCACTGCCATAGATTCGAAATTGTTCCTGATAACTCTTCGCGCGCATTTTTGGGTCTGTGCTGTAGCGGTAGGAATACAATTCGCCTTCCGTCATTTCTTTCGTTTTACTGTCCACGCGTAATTTGAACGTATAGCGATTTGTGATCGAGTCTAGTAAATTAACCAAGGCATTTGACCCGGTCACATTTTTTATATTGACGATCTTTTCTTCGGCTTCGCTTAAGGTATGCGGCTTGAACAGTCTCAGCGCTTCAAGGTAATAACGATAATCGCCGGAAGCATCCAGCAGGCGTTTTGCGTTGGCTTCATCCAAATCCTTCCACCAAAGGCTAAAGAACAGGGTGCGGTTTTCGATCTCAGCCAGAAATTGCTGCGCGCGGGTTTGCAAGGATTGCGCAGCCTGGTCTTGCGTGTCTGCTGTGAAAGACAAACCTGCAAAAGAATATAGCTTGGTTGCGATGCGAGTAGTTTCTTCACTGGCGCGCAGGATTTCTGTAAATTGTTCGGCTAAAATATCGGGGTTTAATTTATTGCGCACCCCTTCGAACGAAGTGACTTGTTCTTCGATCATGTCGAATGCGTTTTGTAGCTCGGCGCTTTCGTAAGAGGGGTAAAGCGGATCGAGGCTCCATTTTGAAATTTTATAAGCCATGCGGTTCTCCTTTAATGCGATGTGTAGGGGCGGAGCATTGCTCCGCCCCTACTTTTAATTTTACAAACTGGATCGGATGTGCATGATGTCGCCATCCTTAACGGGATATTCGCGGCCTTCGAGTCTTAACTTCCCTTTGGCCTTCGCTTCATTCATCGACCCTAAACTGGTGAGGTCGTCGTAGGCAACAACCTCCGCCCTGACGAATCCACGCTGTAAGTCTGTGTGGATCTCCGCAGCAGATTCGGCCGCGGAAGCGCCGCGCTGCGTTGTCCACGCGCGCACTTCGTCTTCGCCGACCGTGAAAAAGGTCTGCACCTGCAGCAGGTCATAGGAAAGGTTGATCATTCTATTCAGGCTTAATTCTTTAATGCCATATTCTTCCATAAAAACAGAGGCATCTTCTGCGCTGAGTTGGGCGATCTCCATTTCAAGTTTCCCCATCAAAGCCACAGTGGGATGATCAAGCCTGCCTTGCGCATCCGGCCCAGGTTGTCCTTCGCCCATGTTAAATACCGTCAGGATCGGTTTGCGTGTCAGCAAACCAAAACTGGCGAGTTCTTTTTGTTCATCACTTGTGAACTCCATCGAGCGCAAAGGCTTGTTATCTGAAAGGGTTTTGTTTAACTTTTCAAATAACTCTGTTTGACGCGTGTTGAGCGTTTTGTCTGTGCCGCCTTTTTTACGTTCTTCGGTTAATTTCTCCAGCTTTCTTTCCACGGCGATCAGGTCATTCAACAGAAGTTCAGTTAACATGCTTTCCGCATCGCGCAATGGATCGATGCTTCCGCTGGGGTGCATTACGTTTTCATCCATGAAGCCGCGCACGATCAGGATCAATGCTTCCATCTGGTTGAGTTGATTCAACAGCTGCCCGGAAATGCCGCTTTTAGCCGAACCAGCTTCCAGTCCGGCAATGTCTGCGTACGTCACCTTGGCGTAAATGGTTTTCTTCGGATTGAACATGGCTGAGAGTTTGTTCACGCGCGGATCAGGGACATCCACGACTGCGTTGCGCACTTCAATCCGGCCAGCGGATGCGGTGGTGGGCGTGTTACTGCGCGTGAGCGCGTTGAAGATGGTTGTTTTTCCAGATTGTGGGAGTCCAATAATTCCTAGTTTCATCTTGACCTTATCAGTGAGAGTTTGTTATACTATCGGGCGCTTGACAAGCCGGAGTGGCGGAATTGGCAGACGCGCACGACTCAAAATCGTGTTCCTTCGGGAATGAGGGTTCGATTCCCTCCTTCGGCACTCAGAGAAAATACCGAAACGGTATTATAACCGAACGTCCTCTTGAACGAGAGGACGTTCGGTTTTTTAATTTTTCAGATTCGGAATAATGTCGGCCGACACCTTATACTCCAAACATTAGCAAGTTGGCAAATAAACAGTAAAATACATTTGCTGTTCGCCTCGAATCAGACAAAATATAAAGATCTAGGCTTAGTAAATTATGCAGTACTTTATAGGAGACTATCATGCCCACATTGAATGATGTTCTGGCAGTGATCCTGGGCGGCGGCAGGGGCGCGCGCCTGTATCCTCTCACGCAGCTGCGTTCCAAACCCGCGGTTCCTATTGCAGGTAAATACCGTCTGATTGATATTCCAATCAGCAATTGCATTAACTCGGGGATTTTTCGCATCGCCGTGCTGACGCAATTTAATTCAGTCTCTTTACACCGCCACATTACAAATACCTACGACTTTGATGCATTCCACACGGGTTGGGTGCAGATTTGGGCGGCAGAGCAAACCATCGAAAGCGCGGATTGGTATCAAGGTACCGCCGATGCGGTTCGTAAACAAACTCTTGAGATCCAATCGAGTGGAGCCGAGAATATATTGATCCTGGCGGGTGATCATCTTTATCGCATGAATTACAATGAAATGGCGGAGTACCACTGGGCCAATAAAGCGGATATTACTGTAGCCGTTCAGCCTGTTCCAAGAATAGAAGCATCACGCTTGGGAATCCTAAAACGGGACCCGGATGGACGGATTTCCTCCTTTGTCGAAAAGCCAAAAGATATCGAAACTCAAAATAAGTTTATTAGCCGTGACGACCCTGAACGCCCATTCCTGGGGTCGATGGGTATTTATATGTTTAAGACCAAAGTGTTAATGGAACTGCTTGCAAACTTTCCAGGTTATCATGATTTTGGCAGTGAAATCATTCCACAAGCTATTCAGACGCATTCAATATTTGGGTTTGATTTCGACGGTTACTGGCAGGATATTGGAACGATCCGCTCATTTTACGAAACCAACCTTGCGCTGACCACGCCTGAGACTCCCTTCAATTTTTATGACCCTAAACTGCCCATGTATACCGACAGACGTTTTTTACCCGGGTCCATTATTGAGGATAGTAAACTTCGCGATGTGTTGATCGCGGAAGGCAGCCGTATTTTAAGATCTGATATCACCCATTCGATTATCGGTATTCGTAGTCAGATCTCTGCTGGATGCATGATCAAAGACAGCATTATTATGGGATCGGATTATTATGAACGCGGGGAGGAAGGATTACCCATTGGCATTGGCGCAAATTGTCATATTGAAGGCGCCATTTTGGACAAGAATGTGCGCATCGGTCACAACGTGACCATACTTCCATTTGCGCGAAATACAGATATTGATAATGAAAAATGGTATGTCCGCGATGGGATCGTCGTGATACCGAAAGGTGTGGAAATTTTAGCCGGCACGAAAATCGTCCCGCAATAACCCTTGTAGGATTTGAATTGCAACCCAATTAATACCATTCTAGAGGCGAGAGTCCACTTTAAAGTTATGCTATACTCGCATGATATGAAGTCGTCGCGAGAATATTGGTCGCGCTGGGCAGAGACCTTGCGCCGTTATCAACTTCACAAATTTACCGCCTTGCTCCTTGAAGCAGGCAGTCCGCTTGCCTTGCTTGGAGCACAGGCGCTTTATTTTGGCCGCGGATTTATAGAGAATGACCAATTAACAGCTTTGGCGGCAACCTTAGAAGAAGATCATGAAGTACGTGCATTCGTATCCTTTCTGGCTGAAGAGGGGCCTTCATCGTGACCCTCCTCGACTTAGCCATTATTATATTTAGCGCGTTCCTATTATTAGTTATTACATTATGGAAGCGAAAATCTCCCGCAAAATTACGTGAAATTCCCGCACTTACCCAGTTGTATCGCACACTGGGCTTAAGCGTTGAGGAGGGGACCCGCCTGCATATTTCACTGGGTCACAGCGGGCTTCTAAATGCAAGCGCCGGTTCTGCATTGGCTGGATTGGCTTTATTACGCCAGATTGCAGAACGTACTTCAGCGAGTGATAGGCCTTCTGTTGCATCCGCGGGTGACCCGCTGCTTGGTTTGCTTGCACAGGATACTTTACAGGCTGGCTATCAAGCCGCAGGCGTGGAAGAGTTGTATCTTCCATCTACTGGCCGCGTGACGGGGTTAAGTCCGTTTGGATTTGCCGCTGGGGCGATGCATATTTCACAGAATGAAAATGTTTCAACAAATATTATGATCGGCCATTTTGGCCCGGAAGCCGCGTTGCTCACTGAAGTTTCAGACCGTGAAAACGTGCCTGTAATTGGCGCCAGTGATGACCTGGCCGGCCAGGCTGTACTTTTTGCGTATACACAAGATGCCTTGATCGGTGAGGAGTTATTTGCCGCCGCCGCATATTTCGACGCTGGACCCATGCATGTTGCCAGCCTTGTCGTACAGGACATTCTACGCTGGTTGGTGATCCTTGTTTTGTTGGGCGGCGCAATGATCAGAACCGCCCAGTTTTTAGGATTGCTCTAATGCGCGCAGCCACTGCTTTCGCTGTTTTTATTACAATTGCCACTGGCCTTTTGATGCTGGGCAGTTATTTTTTTTCTCCGCTTATTTTTATACGAACACTCTTTTTGAATTGGGCCATCATCCTTGCCGGTTCTGCCACGCTGGTTGGATTCATAAATTTGATTTTGGTGCACACTGATAAGGTTCGCCGCAACGAAAAAGGGAGTGTCTACAGCGCCCTGCTGGTCATTAGTTTGGCGGTTACATTTTTGGCCGGCTTTGTATTGCGGCCCGATCATATTATTATGAAAGCCATCCTCGCTGGAATTATTATTCCTGCCGAAGCAGCGTTGATGGGGATATTATCCGTCTCATTGCTTTATGCAGCGATTCGGCTCCTGCGCCGGCGCATGGATCTAACCAGCATAATATTTTTGATCACTGCTGCCCTGCTTTTTTTGGGTTCGGTGACTATACCTTTTTTCGGGGAAATCCCCGTTATTAACACTTTTGCGCATTGGGTGACTCAGGTCGGGGCGCTTGGCGGAGCACGCGGCATTTTAATCGGGGTTGGGTTAGGTACACTTACTACAAGTCTGCGTGTTTTATTTGGCGTAGACAGGCCGTATGGGGGTAATTAATGGCCGATATTATTAAATGTCCGACCTGTGGGTCAAAAAATGCGGCAGACCTCGAATTTTGTCAATTTTGCCAAACTCGTTTGCAACCGCTGACTGGACCGCTGAAGGGATTGGATCGGGCGATCATGCCCGGGCAAAATCCCACAGTAAAAGATACCGGTCAACTCGAACCGATTTTGCCGGAGTGGCTCAGGGAAGCTCGAAGTTCTGCAAAAAAAAATTCTGAGGACGATGTGCTACAAGCCGCGCAAAAATCAATTGGGTCTCCCACGGTTTCCAGCGGCGGCGACCTGTTAGCCGGTTTGCGCTCTCATGCGCAGGATAACGAAGAAGAAGACACTCCAGACTGGCTGACGAGTATTACCGGTGAAACCCCGAAATCAAAAAAAGCTCAAACCGAATCTCCTGAAGTGCGTTGGGTGGAACTTGGGGCTAAGAATGATTTTGCGCAAGAAGATCGCTCCGCTGAAAAACCTTCCTGGATGACAGGACCTGCCTCATCTACATCGCAGCCGAATAATAAAGATGAACTGACCGATTGGTTTCAGGATGCAGCCAAGGGTTCAAATGCGCAAGAAACAAATCAGCCATTTAATGCGGATACGCCAAATTGGTTGCATTCAATGGCTGTAGAGAATGATGCACTGAGCGATATCAAGCCGTTGCAAGATAATTCATCGGTCGCTGCCTCTGACACACCGGATTGGCTGCGTTCTATGACCGTGGAAGACGCCAAACAAAATGATGATCCGTTTATAAATAATATGGCGTTACCCACATACGGTGACTTTGATGCTGGAAAAGCCCCATCCGCTGAGCAAGTACCGGATTGGTTGAAAGGTCATGAATCCGAAACGCCTGTAGCCGCATCCTCTGTTGACCTGGATTGGATGAATGATTTGCAAACAGGTGAAGGTGAACAGCCGATGCAGGGTGAAACAGCCCCTTGGTTGAAAGCAGATGTGCCAGCGGATGAAGCCCAAACACCTGCCTGGTTAACTGACATGCCAACTTCCACCCTTCCTGAATCAGAAGAGAATAAAACCCTCGCTGATCCAGAGCAAACTGATGACACGTTTGGCGATGTTCCTAATTGGTTGAAAGCCGCTGCACCGCAATCTTCCATATTTGAAGAATTACCCGCGGAGCAAAAAGTAGAGGCTCTCAAAATGCCTTCATCTGATTCCCCAGATTGGCTCAATACGTTCAATTCTAATGAGGCGTCTGAATCGCAAAAATCACCCGCTTTTATTAATGACGCTCAAACAAGTGTAAATAGCGACGCGCTCTTTACGGATATGCCTGATTGGCTGTCAACT
This sequence comes from Anaerolineales bacterium, assembly GCA_031412935.1. Classification (GTDB taxonomy): domain Bacteria; phylum Chloroflexota; class Anaerolineae; order Anaerolineales; family Villigracilaceae; genus Villigracilis. Next base: position 7,533 of record JANODZ010000562.1, on the reverse strand, counting down.
ATGGACAATTCTTCATCGTCCACCACGCCTAAAGCGGTTAATAATGCAGAAAACCTCGCGCCTAGTGACTTGCCCACCTGGGTGCAAGCGATGCGGCCAATGGATTCTGGTATTTCACAACCTTCACAAAGTTCCTATTCCACTGACAGGACGCTTGAATCTCGCGGCGCGCTGGCTGGCTTGCAGGGTGTGCTTCCTGCGAGGCCGGGTTTTGCTCCCACGGGCAAACCAAAAGCATACTCGATCAAATTGCAGGCGAGTGAAGAACAACAGGCGCAGGCGGATTTGTTGGAGCGCATCCTGGCTGCAGAAACAGCGCCTGTTCCTATGACCTCGTTTTCTTTATTATCATCCTCGCGTGGATTACGTTGGCTGATTGCTATTGTTCTTTTCTCAAATTTGAGTATTGTCTTATTACTTCGCACCCAAATATTTCCCATGCCAAATAGTTTTCCTATTCCGCCTGCGGTTGAGGGTTCACTGCGAGTAGCCCAATCCATCCCGAATGGCGCACCCGTGTTAGTGGCATTTGAATTTGAATCTGCGCGCGTTGGAGAAATGGAAGCTGCGGCTGCGCCATTGTTTGACCAGATGCTGTTATTGCGCCGTCCGCGATTGGTTTTTATCTCTACCCGTGAGACGGGTGCGATTTTAACCGAGCGCTTTATCTCCGAAGCTTTGGCCGGGTACAACTATCAAAGCGGAGTTGATTATTTGAATTTGGGTTTCCTGCCCGGCGGACCAATGGGCATTTACGCATTTGCGCAGGCGCCGCAGGCAATTGCTGAGTTTGCATTCGCTAGAAACTCAGATGCAAACAACCTCTTTGATATTTCTCTCCCCCCGGCATGGATCCTGGAACCCTGGAAAAGCACGACTTCTCTCTCGCAATTTGCTGCATTTATTATTGTGACAGACAATGCGGATTCCGCCCGGGTGTGGATCGAACAAACAACCTCCACGCGCGGAACTACTCCTGTCGTGGTGATTTCCAGCGCACAAGCCGCGCCGATGATCCAACCGTATTATGCTTCGCAACAGATCAGAGGTTTGGTGAGCGGTTTGTCCGGCGCGGCATTGCTTGAGCAGAATAATGCTGGCCGCCCCGGCACAGCTCGCGCTTATTGGGATGCTTATAACATGGGTATTGTGTTTGCCGTGCTTTTGATCTTAGTCGGCGGATTATGGAATTTAGTTTTAGGGTTACGAGACCGCGCCGCGCTCAGGGATGCAAATTAACATGGTGATTTCGCCTGATCTGATCGCCGGCGTTTTTAGTTTTCTATTCACGTTATTAATCTTCAGTTATTTGATCGGAGATAATCCGCTATTTCGAATTGCAGTATATGTATTTGTAGGTGTTTCCTCTGGTTATATTGCCGCAGTGGTTTGGTGGCAGGTGATCTTGCCTCGTCTTATCTACCCTTTGTTATCTGGTTCGACATCCATGCCGCAGAAGGGATTAATGCTTTTTCCCTTAATCGGCTCCCTATTGATCTTTATGAAATTGTCTCCGCGCCTCGCCGGCATCGGGCGTATTGCGATGGCGTTTCTGGTTGGAATAGTCGCGGCGCTGACCATTGCCGGCGCTTTAGGCGGGACACTCCTTCCGCAAACGGTGGGTACGATTGATGCGTTTGACTTTAACGCCTCGAGCGCGCGCGGGATCGGCTTTTTTGAAGCGCTATCCAGCGCAGCGATTATTCTATCCGGCACTGTCTTTACACTAACTTATTTTCATTTTGGTGCGCATCCCAAAGAGGATGGTTCCATGCATCGATTAGGATTAATCGAAGTGATGGCGTGGATCGGACGCATTTTTATCGGCATTACCCTGGGTGCGGTATTTGCAGGTGTGTACGCTGCCGCGTTGACTGCGTTAATCGAACGGTTCATGTCGCTGATCAACTTCATTACTGATTTTTTCGGGACCTTCCAGTAATTATGTCTTCATCATTGGTTGATGGTAACTCTCTACTTGCTGTTGATGTCGGCGCGGCGAATACGCGTGCGGTCTTATTCGACGTGGTTGAAGGCGAATATCGTTTTGTTGCTTCAGGCGTCGCGCCTTCCACTGCTGAAGCGCCATTCAAGGATGTGAGCGAAGGCGTTCGCAACGCAATTTCGATTTTGCAGGATGTTATCGGGAAATCTTTGCTGGATGGTTTAAGGAACCTGATCACGCCGAGTCAGCCGGATGGTTCCGGGGTGGATGCTTTAGTTGTCACCTTATCCGCAGGCCCGACCATCAAAACAGTGCTCGTGGGTTTGCTTAAAGATGTCTCGCTCGAAAGCGCGCGCAGACTTACAGAATCCACTTACGCGCGTATCGTGGAGACGATTGGTTTAGGGGATCATCGTAAGCCAGAACAGCAGATCGACAGTCTTCTGCGTGCAAAGCCAGACCTGATCGTAATCGCCGGCGGCACCGACGGCGGCGCATCGCGCTCCATTCAAAATTTACTTGAGCCGATCGGCCTTGCCAGTTTCTTAATGCCAAAAGAAAAACGCCCTGCAGTTTTATTTGCAGGGAATGAAAAAATTGAAAGCGTGGTGAAAAACCTCGTCGGTTCGCTTGCTGCTTCGTTGCACTTTAGCCCGAACGTACGCCCCTCACTTGATACTGAAGACCTTGAACCTGCACAGCGTGAATTGGCGCGCATGGTTATTAATATTCGCAAACACCAACTTAAAGGTGTCGACCTGTTGGATCAGTGGTCGAATGGGCATTTATTGCCGACCGCTTATGCCAGCGGGCGCATGGTACGTTTTCTTGCGAAGGTGTACGGCGCGAATAAAGGAATTTTGAGCGTGGATCTTGGCGCTTCGGCTGCAGTCATTTCAACGGGTTTCAAAAGCAAATCTACTTTAAACGTATATCCTCAATTTGGGTTGGGCGAGAACCTGTCACACTTGCTCAAGTACACTACCCTCGAAGAAATTTTGCGCTGGTCTTCGCTTGATATTTCGCCCGCCGTTTTGCGTGATTATTTATATCAAAAAGCTCTCTACCCAGCCACCATTCCAGCCACAATGGAAGACCTTGTCATATCGCAATCAATTTCGAGACAGGCGCTATACCTGGCGATGCAACACGCGCGCCGCGATTTTCCGCGCAACATCGCCAGCATTAAGCCGAATTTGACTCCGCTGTTTGAACCGATCCTCGCAGGCGGAGGGGCATTAAGCGACGCTTCACGCCCCGGCCAGGGATTGCTTCTGCTCCTAGACTCTCTTCAGCCTGTGGGCGTGACCACGATCATTCTTGATCAAAATAATTTACTTCCCTTATTAGGAGCCGCCGCAGCGAAAAATAATATTCTCCCGGTCCAGGTGCTTGAGTCTGGGGCTTTTCTCAGCGTGGGGACGGTGGTTGCGCCGGTTGTATCTGCGAGGTTTGGCGCAACGATTCTGCGGGCAACTTTAACCTATCAGAACGGCGTTGAAGCGCGCGTAGACTTAAAGTATGGAAACCTCGAAGTATTACCTTTGTCGAGCGGCGAGTCAGGTAAATTGACCCTCAAAAGTTTGCGCGGCGCTGATATTGGTTTTGGACCCGGGCGCGGAGATACGATCCCGGTCAGTGGCGGCGCCTTGGGTGTGGTATTCGATGGACGTGGACGTCCACTGGATCTGCCAGCTGATGCGGTGCGTCGCCGCGAACTTATCAAAAAATGGAATCGGACCCTTGGAGGCGAATAGATCATGATTGCAGCGGTACATCATATTGTTGGCCTGACATCTATCATCCGTGAACGGCTCCTGCCGATTCCGGGCACCGTGCTTGCACGCCTTAATCAAAAGGTCAGTTCCACGGATGTGATCGCTGAAACAAATTGGGCGCGTGAACACGTGTTGTTGGATGTAGCTCGTATATTAAAAATAACTTCCAATGTGGCAGAACGCCTTGTAAAATGTAAAGTTGATGATCGAATTGGGGCCGGTGTAGAGATCGCTGCGGGCAAAGGACTTTTCCCACATAGTGTGCGCACGCCGCGCGCAGGACGCGTAGTGGCTGTAGGCGGCGGGCAGGTCCTCATGGAAGTTGGCGAGACAAAATTAGAATTGCGGGCCGGCATTCCCGGCACAATTATTGAGATTATTGCCCATCGCGGCGCAGTGATCCAAACAGCGGGCGGATTGGTGCAAGGCGTTTGGGGTAATGGCCGCATTGACTCAGGGCCGCTGGTGAATATTGCTGAAAAACCTGATGGTGTCTTGACCGAGGAGCGCTTGGATGTGAGCTTGCGCGGTTCCATTCTGCTTGCAGGCATGGTTAAAGATCCAGAAACTTTACAAAATGCGGCAAAATTGCCCGTCCGTGGACTGATCCTATCAAGTATAGATCCATCTCTGATCCAGGTGGCGCGTGAGATGCCATATCCAATTATGGTAACAGACGGCTTTGGCGGGATGCCGATGAATTCCGCAGCATATAAATTACTCAGTACGAATGCGATGCGTGAAGTTACAGTAAATGCAGAAATATATGATCGGTATAGTGGTGCGCGTCCGGAAGTGATCATTCCCTTGCCGATTTCATCAGATCCACAAACTCCGCGCGAATGGGAAACCTTTGCAGCGGGGTTGCAAGTGCGTATGCGCCGTCCGCCAGGACTCGGCATGATGGGTTCGATCAGTTATATTAAACCAGGTCTAACTACACTATTGAGCGGCCTGCGGGCGCCGGCGGCTGAAGTCCACCTCGAGAATGGCGATACCGTTGTTGTGCCTCTCATAAATCTTGAAGTTGTGGGATAATAAACTTGTTATTGCAGAAAAATTCGTCTGCAAATTAAAACGAATGACAAAATAATCAGGAGAGTGCTTAATGTCTTTCGATGATTCCAATTACGATAATTCTGGCGAAGACCCGCTTCAAGAGGAGTCTAGTAATAACCGTACATTTTTAATCGCTGCGGGTATTTTAGGAGGGATCATCTTGATCGCTGTGGCCTGTCTCGGAGCGTTTGTTGTGTTTGGCCGGGGCAGGACCAATGCAGCACAACTAACTCAGGTTGCAAATGCAAGCGCTACCGCTGGGGTGGTTAATGCGTTGATGAATCAGGCGTTAACTTCCACCTTTGAAGCCTCCATTTTGCCGACCACCACAATGACACCCCTGCCTACTTCAACATCACCTGTAGGTGCTGCATCCCCGACCAACACTCCTGACCCGGCATTCGCAGGATTTGACAGTACATCCGTCGCGAAAACTGCCACGATTGGCGCGGCTTATACACAAGCTGCGGCCGCGCAGCTTACAGTGGTGTTTACAACAACGGCCCTGCCCAATACCGGCTTTGCAGATGATGTTGGTTTGCCCGGGCTTGTGGTTATGGCGCTCGCCTTTGTGATCGTCATCCTGCTTGCGCGCAGATTACGAATAACCCCAGAATCAAACAGATAATTTATTTTTGGATAAGAAATGGGACAGCAAATTTGCTGTCCCATTTTTGTTTGTAAAATAGCGGCGCTTTACAAACCGAATCGACAGGTATACTTCTAACGTAAAATCAACCCCTAAATTTTTGGAGAATTCATGTCTCACACATCATTCGCCACCACCACCCGCGGACTGAACCGCGACCTGCCTCCCATGCGTTTGTTTGAAAAGGCAAAGAAACTTGGGATTTGGAATCCATCTGATATTGATTTCTCAAAGGACAAACAGCATTGGTGCGGAATGGAGAATTTTCTCACGCTTTGCATGTTGCAGTATTATTTCACGCCCTCGCGTATATGGAACGTATTCATTAAATGACAACGAAATTTTTTATCGGCATAAAATACCTTCGTCAGTTTGGCATTCGTCCGCTGGCATTGTATGCCTTTTACAAGTTTGGGTTAATGACAGGCCATTACAAGCGAATAACACCTGCAACTTTTAATTCACTTATACCCAACTCCTATCGCCTATTTTCTCTCCCAAGTCGTGATCAGCTTGCCCAAACTCTCGGCGAAGACGGCAAAGCAATTCTTCTCAAGGAAGCCGATGAGATCGTCATTGGAAATATTCGTGTCTTTGGAGAGTCGATTCCGCTCAATTTCAATCTCGGTCAATCTCTCCAACATTGGACAGCATACGAAACCAATCCAAATCTCCTTTCCACTTTCCATTCACCAAACCCCGATATCAAATTCCTCTGGGAGCCCGCCCGCTTTGCCTGGGCATATACACTCGGCCGCGCTTATCATCTCACACAAGATAATAAATATGCAAAGGCATTTTGGAAATATTTTGAATCCTTTAGCTGGGCGCATCCTGTAAACATGGGTCCGCATTGGATGAATGGACAGGAAGTTGCCATTCGGTTGGTGAGTTTCGTCTGGGCTGAACATGTTTTTGAAACAGCGCCAGCAACCAGCGTGGAAAGACGTGCTGTTCTTCATCGATCAATTTGGCAGCATGCAGCCCGGATTGTGCCAACTCTTGTTTATGCCCGCGCCCAAAATAATAATCATCTTGTCACTGAATCCGCTGCGTTATATACGGCGGGCTTGTTCTTCAAAAATAAGATCTGGCGCGCGCTGGGTTGGAAGTGGCTCAACTGGTCTTTCCAAAATCAGATTGGCGATTACGGCGAATATATTCAACACAGCACGAACTATCAGCGCGTGATGTTGCAAACTGCTTTGTGGATCAATTTTATTAAACAGGATGCCTTTTCCACAAGCACATCGCAAGCGATCGCACGATCTGCCCACTGGCTTTTCTCACTCTTGGACAACGCCTCGGGCCTGACCCCGAACCTGGGTGCCAACGATGGGGCTTTGATCTTCCCTTTGAGTGTGACCGAGTTTCGCGATCATCGCCCAACGGTCCAGGCCGCAGCGCGCGCATTTTTGAGATCCAGTTTGCCATCTGGTGTTTGGGATGAATTGTCGTTATGGTTTGGCTTGCCTGCCAATGCGCGTGTGATAAATTCTGATGCCTATCTGACGGAGAATTTGCGCGGCAGAAATTCCTGGGGATACTTGCGCGCATCGCGATTCAAATCGCGCCTCGCGCATATGGATCAAAACCATTTCGATCTGTGGTGGCGTGGAATGAATATCACGCAGGACGCAGGTACATATTTATATAATGGCGAAGCGCCCTGGGATAATCCGCTGGTGACAACGCGTGTGCATAACACCGTCACCGTGGATGGCCGCGATCAAATGATCCGCGCGGGCCGCTTTCTTGTACTTGATTGGGCGAATGCTTACTCCAAAAATATTATTGAACCGGAAGAAAATGTTTTAGGCTGTGTGCGTGCGTATCATCGCGGCTATCCCAATATAAAGCATGAGCGAACCGTTACCGTCTATCAAGACGAGCGATGGATGGTGGTTGACAAATTAAATGCGCGTGACCGCACTGCACATGTGTACCGTTTGCACTGGTTGCTGCTTGATTACGAGTGGAGGATGGAGGAGCAGGAAACAGGCGCCATATTGAAGCTGAAATCGCCTTATGGTTGGATCACGCTTTTAGTGTCAGCGGTCTTCGACCTGCGTCCTTCAACCTTCTCTCTCGTTCGTGCAGGT
>JANODZ010000561.1:0-3475 GCA_031412935.1 Anaerolineales bacterium | reverse complement strand
TCTGCCAGACCGGAGAGCCCGGCTACTTTGGTGATCGCCGCTGTCAGCGTGGTCTTGCCATGATCAATGTGCCCCATGGTGCCCACATTCAGATGCGGTTTACTGCGGTCAAATTTTACCTTCGCCATTTTATAACTCCTTGGTAGAAAAGAACGATTATACTTTTAAGATTTCTTCCGCCACCGACTGCGATACTGGCGCGTAGTGGTCAAATTCCATATTGAAGACGCCGCGTCCCTGGGTAGCGGAGCGGAGTTGGGTTGCGTATCCGAACATTTCCGCGAGCGGAACCATAGCTTTGACGGCCTGGGCATTTCCAAGACGAACTTCCATACCTTGAATCAAACCACGACGACTGTTGATCTGCCCCATGACATCACCGAGGTATTCTTCCGGTACAACAACTTCGACCTTCATCATCGGCTCAAGCAAAATGGGATGTCCCTTGTTTACGCCTTCTTTAAAACCCAAGATTGCAGCCATCTTGAATGCCATTTCATTAGAGTCAACTTCATGGAAGGAACCATCAATCAAGGTAACTTTTATATCAACAACAGGGTATCCAGCGAGCACGCCGCCATCCGCAGCTTCCTTAACCCCTTTTTCAATTGGATTAATAAATTCTTTGGGAATCGAACCGCCGACGATCTTATTTACAAATACAATGCCACTGCCCCGTTCGCCCGGTTCCATGGCAAATACGACATGGCCATATTGACCTTTACCGCCAGATTGTTTGGCGTACTTGTAATTAACTTCCTTAACCGCTTTTGTGATTGACTCACGAAATGCAACACGAGGAGCGCCAACATTGGCTGCGACCCTGAATTCACGTAACAAACGGTCTACGATAATATCGAGATGTAACTCGCCCATTCCCCTAAGAATCGTCTGACCAGACTCTTCATCTGTGTTTACGTGAAGCGTAGGGTCTTCTTCAGATAATTTACGCAGGGCTTCCCCCATCTTTTCTTGATCAGCAGAACTCTTGGGCTCCACCGCAATGGAAATAACCGGTTCAGGAAAAGAAATAGTCTCAAGCACAAGAGACTTTGTGTCACAAAGTGTATCACCCGTAAAACTTTCTTTGAAGCCCAATACAGCACCGATGTCGCCGGTAAGAATTTCAGTCACATCTTCGCGACGATCGGCATGCATACGGATCAAACGTCCAATGCGCTCTTTTTTTCCTTTTTTGGTTGTGTTTTGTACAGTTTGCCCCTGGCTCAGAACACCAGAATAAACTCGAACATATGCAAGACGACCGACATAAGGGTCTGTCACAATCTTGAAGACCAAAGCGCTGAGGGGTGCGTTATCCTGCGCGGCAATATCAAAGGTATTTTCTGGAACCCCCGGTTCTGATACTGTAATAATGGGTTTATCAGCCGGGGAAGGAAGATAATCTATTACTGAGTCGAGCAGAACCTGGACCCCTTTGTTCTTTAAGGAAGAACCACAGAAAACAGGGGCGGTTTTATTTGCCAGCACTCCCTTACGCAGGGCAAGCTTAAGCTCATCGATGCTGATTTCCTGCGCTTCAAGGAATTTCAATGTCAATTCATCATCCAACTCGGCTATCTTTTCCACCATCGTGGCGCGAGCTACTTTTGCCTGTTCTTTTAGATCATCTGGAATTTCAACAATCAGCGGATCTTTGCCTAGATCATCTTCCCAGATAACAGCTTTCATTGTAAGAAGGTCAACTACCCCTTTGAAGCTTCCTTCAAAGCCTATCGGGATTTGCATCGGGATTGGATTTGCGCCTAAACGATCAATAATGGTTTCGATTGTCCGATCGAAGGAAGCGCCAACCCGGTCCATTTTATTAACAAAACAAATACGGGGTACGCCATACCGATCCGCCTGACGCCAGACAGTTTCGGATTGCGGTTCCACACCTTGCACTGCGTCAAACACGACAATACCCCCGTCCAGTACGCGCAAGGAACGCTGAACTTCAGCAGTGAAATCAATATGACCGGGCGTATCAATTATATTAACTTGATACCCTTTCCATTCCGCTGATACAGCCGCTGAAACTATGGTAATACCACGTTCGCGTTCCTGGACCATCCAGTCGGTTACTGTTGTGCCATCGTCAACAGAACCGATGCGATGCGTCAGGCCGGTATAGAACATGATGCGCTCGGTGGTGGTGGTTTTCCCGGCGTCAATGTGGGCAATAATGCCTATGTTACGATATTTTTCCAGCGGATGCACGCGTGCCATACTTACTACTTCCTTAATATTAATAATTAAAACTAAACACGGTAATGGGAAAAGGCGCGATTGGCCTCAGCCATTTTATGCGTTTCGTCACGTTTACGAATTGCGGAACCTGTTTCATTGGAAGCATCGATCAATTCAGAAGCAAGCTTGTCTGAAAATGACTTGCCAGAGCGATCATGAGCCGCGGCGAGAATCCAGCGCAGGGCCAATGTCATTCGGCGGGCGGATGAGACTTCCATCGGCACCTGATAGGTTGCACCCCCCACGCGCCGCGGACGCACTTCCATTGCTGGGCCGACATTTTTAAGAGCGCCATCGAAAACATCCAAAGGATTTTTTTCGGTACGGTCTTTAATTAAATCCATCGCGTCATAGATCAAGCGGATGGCAGTGCTTTTCTTGCCACTCTTAAGGACATGCTGGACCATGGTCTGCACGTTGATGCTATTAAATCGGCTATCGGGAAGAATTTCCCGTTTCTCAGGTTTCGCTCTACGCATACTTCATTACTCCATCTAATGATTACTTGGGACGCTTTGCGCCATACTTTGAACGACCCTGCTTGCGATTGGCTACACCTGTAGTATCGAGAGAGCCGCGGACAATGTGATAACGCACACCGGGCAAATCTTTTACACGACCACCGCGCACCAATACGACTGAGTGCTCCTGTAACTGGTGGCCTTCACCGGGGATATAAGCTGTGATCTCAATTCCATTGGTCAGACGCACACGCGCAATTTTGCGCAACGCTGAATTTGGTTTCTTGGGAGTCATGGTACGAACTACGGTGCAAACACCGCGTTTTTGCGGTGCGCCTTTGTTTTGCCGTACACGGCGCTGCTTAAAACTGTTCAAAGTGAACTGCAGAGCTGGGGCTTTACTTTTAGACTTGGTGTTCTTGCGGCCCTTACGGACCATTTGATTAACTGTCGGCATAACCGCCTCCGCTTACAAAATCTTTCACAACCTCAATTGAATATTCGCAAGAAATGAGACCATCAATAACATTTCCTGATGGCCTCATTTGTAGTTGCCAATGAGTCGAGTGGGGATAAAGCCACTCTTGCTTTCTGGGCAACGGCTGGTTAGTTTATCATGCCGTACCTTTTGCGTCAATGGGAATTTTTATTTCTTTCCAGACCGCTTCTCTCCAAGACTCAACAAACCCGTATCATGTTTTGGAGGATGCGCCTTCTCATCATCCTTACCGAATTTGACTACATCGCCACCTTCGTTGATC
>JANODZ010000560.1:0-3019 GCA_031412935.1 Anaerolineales bacterium | reverse complement strand
ATAAAATTCATCCTTCGTTCCCTGAGTGGAGCGGATCTCAATCTCATCACCCACTTTAAGACCCGAGCGCTGAGCGACACTCCTGTCCATCACAGCTTCACGCGCCTCTCCGCCACGGAAGTATCGCCCTTCCAGGAGCGGTGGCATCCCGGGGCGTTCGGCTTCAACGCCTAACATGGATATTTTAAGCGGCTCCAAGAGCGAAACGATTTCAGAATTTGAGGTATAGATCGAGCCAGCATCAGCCACACCCTCCACACGGCGTACAGCTTTGGCTGTGTTCGTTTCCAGGCGGCTCGACGGGATACTAAAATCTGATTTTTCTAAAAACACGATCAACTGTGCATCCAGGTTGGCCACGTATTGTCGATTGGCATTTGAGAGCCCTTCGCCAAGCGCCGCGATGAAAAGTACAAGCACAGTGATCAGGGCAATGACCATCGCCACCAGGAAAAAACGACCTTTATTACGTATCACTTCTTTTAAGGCAAGATAAGTTGCAAGAAAAATATTATTCAATGTGCTCATTTCCATAATTAGCTAAACCCCTAATTGATAAAATTCGGGCGGATAGGTTGACACTTCAATAGACTTTATACAACTGGATTTGTATTATATGGCGTATCCCAATTGGAACCCATGACTCCATGCAGGAGCAAATCTACAGGGGGATGATCGGTGATATCTTCGTAATAATATGGAAGGCGAATTCTTCCGTCCCGGCCAATAATAAACGTACCCGACATTTGGTACGCATCCTGCCCCGCGTGCGGCAATTCAGGTTTATATCCTTTTGTGCGGGCCAGCCTGCGATTGGAAAGCCAAATTCGCGGGGAAAGAAGAGTCTGCCAGAAGGTGCCTTGATACAAACCATATGCATGATAGGCAGAACGATCAGAATCGGCGAGACAGAGGGCGCTGGGGGCACGCAGATCGCAGAATTTTTTGGCAGATTCTGCAGAAGCGTGAGAAACGATCGCGAGGCGCAGCCCCTTCTCGGTTAAGGCTTGATGCGCGTCGATCAATTGGTCCAGCATCTCTTTACACTGCGGGCATCCAAAATGGCGTGTGAAAGCGAGCACCAACACCTTATCCTTCCAGAGCGCTGAAAGTTGTATGGGCTTTCCATCTGCGCCCTGCAATTTCAGATCCGGCGCAAGATCATTAAATTTAAGTTGATTTTTCTGTGCCATATCTTCCTTACAAATTATTAATGTTTTACACAATAAAATTGTGACTTTACAAAAACGGATTTTGCCATAATCTGACTCTCAAATTCTATCAGGTTGCACAGGTTTTGCAAAGTTTTTAAGAAATATGCAAAATGGATTTTTCGACCTTGCTGCCGACCTTCAAAACACGACGCCAACGGCTAATATCGTTGAGCGAGATCCAGCGGCGCTCTTCGGTACGATAGAACCAATCTTTATCCTGCTGGTAATAAACAAGGACGCCGGTTGATTCCCAAATATTTAGAATTTCATTGCCGTGCGCGTGCGTATCGTCAAAATCTGTTGTGGCCCGCTGACCCATCTCGCTGTAAAGTTCACTGAGTTCAAGCAATAGTTTGTTGATCTCCGGGGTTAAATGACTCACTTTTAATCCGATACGTTTGGCTTCTTCAAATAAAATGGGATAGCCGTGAGAGGGATATTTGGCATTCAACGCATTGGCAATTCTATCTGCCTCAGGTTCTTCCTGAATATGATATGCGAGCAATTCCTTGCACAGCATGATGGATAACGACTCAGCTCGATCGACTGCCCCAATCACAAGCGGATGCACATGCTGAAAAAGTTCCTGATATGGATTCTCCTTCGCCTCGCCATTTTGTGCCTGCCACAATCGGACAACGCGGGTTAACTCATCCAGGCTGACACTGACGCGGTCGTTGTCGCGGTCGATCGGCGAAAGTGAATGTGTAAGGGATGTATCCACCGGGGTGAGGTAAGCCATGGGACCCATATGAATTTCATTTGCGCCGAGTGTGATCATGGTCGCGGCAGATGCACATTCAAGCGGGATAACTGCAATCACCTGATGGCAATACTGGCGCAATAGATTGACGAGGCGCAAGGACGCTTGTCCATTGCCCCCGCTGGACTTAAGAAAAAGGTAAATTTTTTCCTGAGTTCCTATTTTTTCAAGTAATTCATATAAAGCCAGGACATCATCATGGCAGACGCTTCCGCGCGGATTGTTAAAATAAGTTACCAGGGTACCGCCAAGCAATTTGTTCGCTTGTTTAATAATTGCCTGGGTTTTATCAAATAAAATCGGGGGTTGCTTTTCTTTGCGCCGTTTAATATGGGTTGCCATATGTTAATCTCCTAAATATTCAGTTATGTCACTTAGTATGCCCGACCCATCTGCTATCTTCTCGACCACAGCCAGCCTGCTGCAAAGCCAAGTAATTCTCCCAAGAGCACAAAAATGATCACGCCGGAAAGTCCGCTCGCGATCAGCCAGCGCAGGCTGCCAAACAAGCCAAAAACAAGAAAGTTGTATGCAGCCAGTCCGCCCAATGCAACCCCCAAGGTCGATCGGAATGCTGAACGGTGGTTTGTCCTTCGGAGACCAATCCCATACCCGATCCAAACACTAAAAGCAATTAAGAGCATCGCAACCAGCCAGGCTGAGAATCGTGGATAGCCTTCATTTGAAATATAATTATTTTCTACAACTCTAACCGCTGCTGCAGGGGTCGGCCTAATAGATTGGGTCAACTCGGGGACGACGACCGTCACAGCGACTGCGCCCGATTGTGAGACGTCCAATTGCAAAACTTCAGAGATTACGGCGGGTTCGCTGACGACACGAATTTCAAGCAGGCCGGGTTTATCCAAACCAAATGCGGCGCGCGCCACGCCTTGCGAAGTGACTGCTTCCACTTGTTTCAAAATTCCACTGCCTTCGCCGCTAAGCAGCATCGAGAATTGAACAACAGTACCATCCGGGACGGGGTGGCCATTATTATCCAAGATCGCGCCGGTTCGGATTGCAATGGTATCGCCAATTC
>JANODZ010000559.1:0-3269 GCA_031412935.1 Anaerolineales bacterium | reverse complement strand
CGCGCTGGAACAACTGGTGCAACGTGCTGCCCATCGTGCCCGCGAGCCCAGCCTCACGCACCGCCAGCTTGATCTGGCCGAGGATCTGCGGCTCGCCCAGCACCATCGAGTCGAGCCCGGCCGCGACCCGAAAGGCGTGCCGCGCAGCACCGTGGTGCTGCGCCACACGGGCATGGTCGGCCAGGGCGCTGGCGCTCGCGCCGCCTTGCTCGGCCAACCAGTCGAGCGCCGGGCCCAAGCCATTTAATCCACGTGAATTGACTGCGCGTGTCAAAGCCATATTGAGAAGAAGCGACAATAAAAAGCAAGTGGACTCCAGCCCGATTCATCACGGCGAATTGACAATTATTCCTGAAGCGCGTGAAGTCCGCATCGCTTCGCGGACCCTCGACCTGCGTACTCAGGAATTTGACCTTTTGCTCACACTGGCAGAGCAACCCGGCCGCGTTTTCACGCGCGAGCAATTGCTTCAACTCGCCTGGGGATTTGACTTCTACGGTCAAACCCGCACTGTGGATGTTCACATTGCCCATCTTCGTAAAAAACTGGAAGGGGGGTCGGTGAAAATAGAAACAGTTACCGGCGTTGGATATAAATTGGTGACGTAAGATCTTTGCGACGTCACTCGTGCCGCGCTGCGTCTGTTGCAGCGCTGAGCAATCTAAGTTCGAGAAGAGGATTGCTTTAAGTTAAGAACTGAGTCGTTCTCGTTAAGAAAAAATTATTTTTCCCATGTTCTCATCCCTTCGTTTCCGTCTCTGGTTAAGTTATGCTTTACTCGTAGCCACCGCATTGGCTGTTGTGGCGATCATTCTGTTCATCAATCTGATTCGTAATCCCTTTTTATATCGTCAGACCATTGAGAAACTGAAAGCTGCGCAGTCTGTTCTGACGGACCGCGATGAACCCCTTCAGTCACAGTCTATTTCTGATGCCGCCCAAAATGCGTCGCGTACTTTTAATGTCCGTATATTGATATTTTCTAAAAATAAGCAGCTGATCTTAGATACATATTCTGATCGCGAAGCTGCGCTGGCATTCCCGGAAAAAAAGTTAATCCCGCGGAATAGTACTCCGCTCTTGCGTGACGCGAGTGGGGCTTTGTGGTTGTATTCGACCAAGAAGCTTTCAAATGAGACTTTTTTGGTTGTCGCTTCGCCCCGCCCACGTATTTCTATATTGAATGTATTCAAAGACGATTTTCTGCCGCTCATTTTGCAAGGCGGATTGATTGCGTTGTTGCTTTCCCTTCTGGTAGCTTTCCTTTTTGCGCGCTGGATCGCAGACCCCTTACAGAAGGTAGTGCTGGCCGCGCGCTCAATGCCGTCAGTGGAAGCAAAAGCGGTAGATGTGCGCGGTCCGCTTGAAGTTCAGGAATTGACGCGTGCATTTAATTCGATGATCGCACGCACGTTTGCGAGCCAAAAATCACAGCGCGAATTTGTAGCCAATGTATCACATGAATTAAAGACGCCGCTTACTTCTGTGCAAGGCTTCGCACAAGCGCTCCTGGACGGTACAGCAGATTCACTGGATGCCCGCCAAAAGGCGGCGCAGGTAATATTTGATGAATCAGGGCGGATGCATCGCCTGGTGCTGGATCTGCTCGACCTTGCGCGCCTTGATGCTGGCACAGCGGATATTACGATGTCTACTGTAAATATGTCTGGTTTGTTGAATTCGGTGGCAGAGAAATTCACGCCGCAAGCGCTGAAGGCGGGTGTGAATATTAAAGTTGAAATTGATGTAAATGTACCGTCCATCACTGCAGATGGCGACCGTCTTGCGCAGGTATTTACAAATCTCGTGGATAACGCGCTAAAATTTACACCCAGCGCTGGTCTGATAACCATACATGTTTCGGTCGTGAATAAAGTAATGCTAATTTCTGTTACTGATAGCGGTGCCGGGATTCCCGCGCAGGTGCAGGCGCGTATCTTTGAACGTTTTTATCAAGCCGACCCCGCTCGAAGGGGAGGTGAAAAACATGGCGCGGGGCTGGGGTTGGCGATTGTACAGGAGATCGTGAAAGCGCATGGTGGTAGAATTAGCGTCCGCAGTAAGTTGGGGGAGGGCACATCTTTTGATGTATTCCTGCCTTTGACTGAAAAATCTGCGGCTACAATCTACCCTCGAAAATAGATATTCCCCGCCGCCTATTTATTGGCGGCGATATGCTGCCTTTTGCACCCTGTAGACCATGCCGCCTTCAGTTTCGATCATCATTCCTTGTTATAACGAAGAGTCCACCATTCGTTTCCTGCTCGATTCCATCCTCGCGCAAACCTATCCTCACGCGCAGATGGAGGTGATCATTTCTGATGGGCTGTCGACAGATCGCACGCTGGATGAAATTGCCGCGTTTCAAATGGAACATCCAGACCTGATGACACGTGTGGTCGCGAATTCGGCGCGGACGATTCCTTCAGGATTGAATCTCGCGATTCGCGAGTCGACAGGCGGGATCATTGTCCGCTTGGATGCACACTGCATGCCCATCCCGGAGTATGTAGAACGCTGTGTTGTGGCGCATGAATTAAATAAAGGCGATAACGTCGGCGGCGTGTGGGAGATCCGAGCGGGCGCGCCGACCTGGATCGGGAAATCGATTTCGTTTGCGGCTGCTCATCCATTAGGGGTGGGGGACGCGCTGTATCGGCTTAATGCAAAAGCAGGCGCGGTGGATACTGTGCCGTTCGGTTCGTTTCGGCGTGGGTTAATTGATAAGATCGGCGCATTTGATGAAGCGCTTTTGGCGAATGAAGATTACGAATTCAATACACGCGTGCGCAAATCAGGCGGCACGGTCTGGCTTGATCCATCCATCCGTTCAATTTATATTTCAAGAAGTACGCTTGCGAAATTGGTGAGCCAATATTGGCGTTATGGTTTTTGGAAATATAAAATGCTTGAGCGTTTTCCCCGCACCCTGCGTTGGCGGCAGGTTTTGCCGCCTGTGTTTGTATTAAGTCTGGTTATTCTTATTGTGTTATCCTTGTTTATTGGGATTGCGCGAAATATTCTTTTCGCTCAGCTGCTGATATATTTTTCAGCGCTTGGGCTGGCTGGTTTGAAATTGTCCATTGAAAAACGAAATGGTCTCCTATTTATGGGTGTGCCGCTTGCCATTTTAACCATGCACATGTCCTGGGGATCAGGTTTCTTATGGAGCAGTATCTCAAGATTTTTCACGATTAATAAAGATGGCTGATATTCAAAGACCCTCATTTCGGTTAAGACCCAGCGAGCAGCGTACGATCCTGCTGATG
>JANODZ010000558.1:0-6345 GCA_031412935.1 Anaerolineales bacterium | reverse complement strand
TTTTTTTCTCCTAGGTATACTACAGGGGCGTGTTGGTGGGCTGGGTATTTTTTATTTTTGTTTCTTTGATCCGTTTTTGATTTGAGGGTTAGGGCTGGGTATTATATGTTTATTTTATACGGCTGAGTGTGAACATGATCTCAATCTTCGCATCGTTGACCGGCATAATGACTTCATCAACGGGATAGGTTGGGTTTACAGCCACCACGACCGCGCCCGCTTTGAGAATTCCAAAATACGCGATCATAAATTGCGGCGTGTTCGGCATGAAGAGCCCGACACGATCACCTTTCTTCACGCCCAACTCTTCGACGAGCGCCGCCGCCATGTGATCGGTCAACGCGTTCATCTCACGATACGAAATGACCGCACCTTTAAAGATCGTACAGGCGCGGTCAGGATATTTGCGCGCGGCTTCCTCTAAAAAATGAAACAGCGGCACTTTTGGGTAATCGATTGTTTGCGGCACACCTTTATCATAATGCGCCAGCCATGGGCGGTTGCTCATAGTTTCTCCTCCTTCAAGGGATAAATCAAGTATATACACTCAAGAATCAAAAGTCAACCAATTGGCGGATGTAATTTTCAATTTCTTTTTCGACATCTGCTTCGACAGTGAACCATCTAATGGCTGGATCGGACTCTTTGAACCAGTTCGCCTGCCTGCGGACGAAGATCCGGGTGGCGCGTCTGATCTCAACTTTAGCCTGCTCCACGTTCCATTCACCATTCACCACGCGGATACATTCGCGGTATCCGATGGCAGACATGCTGGGCAGGGTGGGTGAGTATCCTTTTTCAAGCAGCGCTTTAACTTCGTTAATTAATCCAGTTGCGAACATTGCCTCGATCCGTTCGTCCACTCTTTTATATAACTCAGGTCGAGGGCGAGTCAGGCCGATGGTAATTAATTGATAAGGCGAATCGCTTTGTCCGCGCTGAGCTGAAAATTTTATGCCCGTTGTCAAAATCACTTCCAACGCGCGAATCGTTCTACGCACATTTCGGGCATCAATCTTCAGCGCGGACTCTGGGTCAAGAATTTCAAGTTTAGCGTGTAGCCAATCTGCTCCTCTTTCTTCCTTCATCTTTTCTAATTCATCCCTTAATTTCTCATCTGCCACAACCTGCGGTGGAGACCATCCCTGAGTCACAGCCCGGACATATTGTCCAGTGCCACCTACCAAAAATGGGAGTTTGCCGCGCGCATGAATATCTGAAATAATTTCTTTTGCCTGTTGTTGAAAAACTGCCAGGCTTAAGGTCTCATGCGGATTCACGGTATCGATCAGATAATGGGGCACGCGGGCGCGTTCTTTAAGCGTTGGCTTGGCAGTGCCGATATCCATGCCGCGATAAAAGAGACGCGAATCGGCGGAGATGATTTCGCCGTTTAATTTTTCGGCGAGTTGAATCGCGAGGTCAGTTTTCCCGACAGCGGTGGGACCGACGATCAGGATCAGGGGAGGGTTGGGCCGCATTGTTAAATGATTTCCGTTTTATTAATCAGCCATCTTTCTGGTAAACTCTTGAAAGTGATTCATAATATCCATTCATTTTAGCACTGAGGTGAGCAGTTATGATCAACTGGCAGGAATTGACAATTGACATGTTCGTTGAGCAATTGCGAACGGTTTTCAAGCGCACCTATGGTGATATTGACAGTGACTTTGGGCGCATTGTGGCATGGTGCGGACGTCTGGCGCTTGAGAATATCGCAAACTCAGACGCGCTGTATCACGATATTGACCATACGATCATGGTCTCGCTGGCGGGGCAGGCGATTCTTGAGGGCAAGCATTTGCGCGAAGGAGGCATTGCGCCCCGCGATTGGATGCATTTTATGATCGCGGTATTATGCCATGACATCGGGTATGTTAAAGGCGTTTGTAGGAACGACACGAAGAATTTATTTGCCACAGGGGTGGGGGACGAAATGGCAGCCATCTCGCCCGAAGGCACCGATGTAGCGCTTACCCCATACCATGTCAATCGCAGCAAGTTGTTTGTGCGCGAGCGTTTTGGTTCGGGCCTGCTGCAGGATATGACGAAACTGCTGGATGCGGAATTGATCGCTTCCTATATCGAAATGACCCGTTTTCCTTCGCCGGCAGGTGAAATGTATAAAGATACAAAGGGTCTGGGCGGGTTGACGAGAGCCGCGGATTTTATCGGTCAGTTGGGCGACCCTGATTATTTACGAAAAGCCCCCGCCTTGTTTTTTGAATTCCAGGAACTTGGAATTAACGAAATGCTGGGATATAAATCTCCGCAGGACATGCGTAAGAACTACGCTTCCTTTTATTGGGAAAGCGTAAATGATCTAATTCAAGATGCACTCATATATTTGCGCCTGACCGAAGACGGCAAGCAGTGGATCGCGAATATGCACTCGCATGTCTTTGATTCAGAACACGGGACGGTTGAGTAGGGATTAAATCGAAAGGACACAGTGATTGCGCTGTTTCCCCCTAAGGTCACTTATCACATTGGCAATTTGTGATGTTAGTGCCATCGGGTAGGTTGACGCTGGTTTGGCGATTCTGCGCATCATAGCCATACTGGGCGGTTTGTCCGCTGGTGGTGGCGCTGACCATGTTTCCGCGCAGGTCGTATTGATATTGGGTTGAGCCTGCGGTTAATAGTTGGTCAAGGCTATTAAACACAAAGGCGATGTGTTGAGCTTGTCGAATCAAGCCTACGTATACAATGGTTGAAAAATGGAGGTCTTCCTTTGTGTTCCTTAGTGACCTTCGTGGTTAAAAATATTCTTATCCCTTTGAATATTCCCGAATATGATCCGTAGCCTCATCTAATTTGGCAACTTCTTCTTCGGTTAACTTCCAGCCGGCGCCGCCTGCATTTAATTCCGCTTGTCTTACATTCTTTGCGCCAGGGATGGGCAGCGCACCCTTGCAGATCAGCCAGTTAAGCGAAACCTGCGAGACCGTTTTATCGCCGTGATTTAAACCGATCTCCTGTAAAAGTTTGATCACAGGCGGAAGTTTTTTGAGCAGTTCAACATATTGAGAGCCGCGCAAGCCCGGCGGAGGATTCTCGGATGAATATTTTCCTGTCAGCAATCCTTTTTCAAGCGGAGAATAAGCGATCATTCGAATGCCAAGTTCTTTACAGCGCGCGAGTGTGCCGTTTTTTTCCACTTCACGGCTCAACAGACTGTAATGGACCTGGTTGGACGCCAGTGGAATACCATGTTGCGCGAGGGTTGAATACGCCCGCAGCATGCGCTTCTGCCCAAAGTTGGACACGCCCACCGTCCGCGTCCAGCCGCGTTTTACACATTCGATCATGCCCTCCATCATGGTTTCAGGAGTCATTAATGGTGAAGACCAGTGGATCTGATATAAATCCACCGCATCCAAACCGATACGGTCCAAACTTCCTTTCAACGCGCGCGGAATAAATCCTTTTGTGATTCTCCACGGCCACGGAAAAAACTTGGTCGCCACCAGAACAGGTTGATCTATATCTTTTAAGAACTGCCCCAGCAATCGTTCAGAAAAGCCGGAACCATAAATTTCAGCTGTATCCACCAGGCGCACACCGAGATTCAGTGAAACATCAAATGCCTCACGGATGTCTTTCTCTGTGTGCGTTTGCCCATAGCCCCAAACCACTCGGTCGCCCCATTGCCATGCGCCCAGACCCATTTCGATCGCATGTAAAAATCGTGTCTCATTGCTTACTTCAGTCACAGCGCCTCCAGAAAGATATTCCCATTCTATCTTAAAAAATCACCTTACCCAAAAATACAGGTTACAATTCAGCCCGCTCAAAAATTGAAATCACTGCTCCTGCGCTGTCCTCGGCGCAAGGTGAATTTGGAAGACGCCCCCGTCCACAGGATGCTTCGCAAAGGACGGCGGCTTGAACAAATAAATTTAACATTTGGAACTGATGGAACGCGAGACCCTGCCTCCGCCCGGCCTCCTCCAAATTCGACCAGGGATTTTAGATGCCAACTAAAATCTTAATCTCGAATTTGCGGGAGGTGTCTCCGCCGCAGGCGGGACGGAGGCGGCGGGGTTTGGCGCTCCCTGAGTTCCGGGAGGTTCCCTGGCATGTCTAATCATAATCAGCGCGATGTAGAACCCGCCTCCGACCTAAGCCGAAGGCTGGGTCTGTCCTTTTCCAATTTATCTTTGCTGACGCGCGCGCTGACCCACCGATCCTTTGTCAACGAGAATTCTCAGGCAGTGGAAGATAATGAACGGCTTGAATTTCTTGGCGATGCCGTCCTGGATTTTACCGTCGGTGCCTGGGTCTATAACTGTTTTCCAGAAATGCCTGAAGGGGACTTAACCAAAATGCGTTCGGCGCTGGTCCGCAATGAACAACTTGCGAAATTCGCGCGCAAACTGGATCTGGCGCGCGCGCTTCGCCTTGGGCGTGGAGAATCTTCCTCCGGCGGCGATGACCGCGATAATTTGCTGGGTTCCGCTTTCGAGGCGCTGATCGGCGCCTTGTATTTAGACTCAGGTCTAGGCGCGGTGGATGCGTTTGTTAATCCCATTTTGGAAGAAGCGCGTGAATCCATCTTAAATGAAATTCACGATCCAAAGAGTCGATTACAGGAATGGGCGCAATCGCAACAACTTGGTGCGCCGCGTTATCGTGTAATCAACACCAGCGGACCCGAACATGCCGTTGTTTTTGAAATGGTAGTGGAAATCGCTGGTGTAATAAAAGGACGCGGCACAGGTACAAGCAAAAGCTATGCCGAACACGCAGCCGCACAGGATGCGCTGAATAATTTTGTAAAATAAAGTTGAAAGTTGAAAGTTGAAAGTAAACCTTCAACCTTCAACTTTCAACCTCCAAACCCGAGAATTGAAAATGACCCAATGCCTCTCCGTTTAAAATCACTCGAACTGCAAGGATATAAAACTTTCGCATCGCGTACCGTCTTTGAGTTCGCGAGCGGAATTACCGCGATTGTCGGGCCGAATGGCTCGGGCAAATCGAATATTGCCGATTCACTGCGTTGGGTCCTGGGCGAGCAATCCTATACATTGTTACGCGGCAAAAGAACAGAAGATATGATCTTCTCCGGTTCTGAACATCGCGCGCGCGCTGGCATGGCGCAAGCCACGATCACCTTTGACAACACCGACCAATGGCTGCCGGTGGATTTTTCCGAAGTTGCTCTGGCGCGTCTGGCGCACCGTGATGGGCACAATGATTATTTGATCAACGGTCAGCATGTGCGTTTGCGCGAGATGAATGAGCTGCTGGCGCAGGCCGGCTTAAGCGAACGGACTTATACCATTCTCGGCCAGGGATTGGTGGATGCCTCGCTGGCTTTGAAAGCCGATGATCGCCGCCGTTTATTCGAAGAGGCCGCGGGCGTTGGGTTGTATCGCGCGCGCCGTGATGACGCATTGAAACGTCTCGATAACACGGAACGCAATCTCGAACGTGTACTCGATATTATGGCGGAACTTGAGCCGCGCATTAAAAGTTTGGAACGGCAAGCCAGGCGCGCTATTGATTTTGCGCGCGCTCAGGCTGATATGAAATTGCTCCTGCGCGAATGGTATGGTTTTCACTGGCATCGATCTCAACGTGATCTAACCGATATCCGCGAGACCGTGCGCGGGCAGGAAACGCGCGTGCGGGATGCAGGTTTGGTGCATGAAAAAAATCAAGCGGAATACAATGCCTTTCGTGAGCGGCTCTCCGGGCTGCGCGCCCAATTAAATCTATGGCATCGTCAGTCAGCGGATTTGCACATCCAGCGCAAAGCCATCAGCCGCGAGCTGGCAGTATTGGAAGAACGCCGCCGCGCATTGACCAATACTCAGGCATCCATTCTTACTGATCAGGAACATGCAATGGATGAATTGCATCTTGCCAACGATCGTTATGGTGAAGCGGAGCTGGATGTGATCCGTAATCAAGGCGAATATGAGGAAGCAAAATCTCAACTGGCGGCTGCGCAGAATTCTTTGCAGACACGTCAGGCAGAACGCGCGGCGTTGGAAGATCAACTTGCTTTGGTCCGCGTTCAAATTGAAACCCATAATCGGCAGCGCGCCGAGAACCATGCGCGTTTGGACGAATTAAATTCGCGCATCGAATCGCAAACACAAAAGATCGAACAAACCCGGGCCGCGCTTGCAAATGGCGAGTCACTTTTGGGGAAGGCACAATCGCAATTTGAGACTGCACGCGCAGCGCGTGATCTTGCAGCGCATGCTTTACAGGATCAGATGTGCGCGGTCGGCTGGTCTTCGAGTTCAATGGCTCGCAATGCGAAGGTTATTCCCAAAACCTCAGATTCGTCATGAGCATAACGAACCGGGAAGGCACGACGTCGCTGAG
>JANODZ010000557.1:0-6437 GCA_031412935.1 Anaerolineales bacterium | reverse complement strand
CCCTGGTGCTTGTGCCGCTGATTCTCTTATTTGCCTTGATCCCGCAAAAAACGAAGAAACCTCATTTAATCAACCCGCTGATTATTCTTCTTGGACTTGTTTTGACGATCACACCGTGGGTATGGAGAAACTGGAGCAGTACCGCTACGCTTGCGCTCGGTGACCTCGGCGAGAAAACGTTGATGGCGCGGAATTATTCATTAAATCCCGTGGAATATCCACAGCCCTTTGTGGGAGAAACCAGAGCGGATTTTTCAAGCAGGCTTTCGCGGGATATCCAGTCCTTTATATTTCAACATCCGCGGGATCTTACATTTTTCATTTCCAATCATTTAATGCACAGCCTTGCCGTAAACGCAATTTTTATTGCGCCGGAATATTCCAGAGACACACCTGAAAGCCTCGTCAGTCATAATCCATTTTGGGATATTTGGGACGGTTCCTTAACTGGGAGCAATCTTTTCGCTCTGCTGGGCAACCTTGCCATCCTTGCATTTGGAATAAGCCTTGCACAGAAGGATAACAAACAGGCAGGCTGGTATCCCTTGCTGGTTTTTGGGGTATATCAAACTGGAAACGCTCTCGCTCGTACCTCGGGATGGAGGTTTGCCCTCCCGGTTGATTGGATCACTCTGATGTATTACTGCATCGCTCTTTCCTATCTGCCATCCAGGATCGGCTTGTTATTTCCGCGTCCATCCCCGGCGATCGTTGATGATGCCCTAATTACAAAGCTAAACCCAATATATCCATGTGTGTTTTTATTCCTGTTTTTTATGGGTGTTTCCGTCCCTCTTGCAGAACGTTTGATTCCCAAACATAATTTTGATTATTTGATGGATGAAACCAAGATTACCCTGATCGAAAATAATATTCTCACATCCGCGCAATTCACACAATTCCTTGAACAGAAAAATGCCGTTTTCATTTCCGGCAGCGCGCTCTATCCCCGCTACTATAAACCGGACGGTGATATTTACCTGGCTGATATGCCTGAAGACTTCAAGTACCTGCATTTCTGGCTGCTCAACAATAATGACGCACAAATTGTGCTGCCGAGGGAAAAACCACCTGAGTTTTTCCCGCATGCATCCACTGTTTCAGTGATCGGCTGCAGGGATGGCAATT
Organism: Anaerolineales bacterium; assembly: GCA_031412935.1. Lineage (GTDB taxonomy): Bacteria > Chloroflexota > Anaerolineae > Anaerolineales > Villigracilaceae > Villigracilis. The sequence goes on along the minus strand of JANODZ010000557.1, from coordinate 5,309 downwards.
TTATATCCGCCTGGGCTGTAGTTCTAAAAACAGAAGCTGGGAAACAGGTGGTGGTTCTTCAGGAACCAAACCAGCCGCTTGCCTGCCCGTAAAATAGTTGGAGTATCCATGAACAAACGCGTAAAATTCGATTTTGAAATTGACTTCGCCAACGGCGGCGTGATTCAAAGCAGAATTTCCACTTTGATATTAACGGGGGAATGCCGTCTCGGAGAATAAACTGAAAAATTATGAGAACAAGCGACAAACTAAAAAAACTTCCGATGTCAGAAACATCGGAAGTTTTTTCTTTTAATACTCAACGGCTCGCTTCAATGATTTAGCGTTCTTGACCCAAGCCTTTACGTTGCTTAAGCCAGGCGCTTGATTGACGAGGTTTTTCTTCTCGTTCACTTTTGCCATGGTTTCATGCAATGTTTCTGGCTTGCGTTTGGCAAGCTCCACTACAGTATCCACACCTGCGGCTTCGAGCAGATCAGAATACTGTGTGCCGACCCCGTTCACTCGGAATAAATCTGCGCGGTTAACCCATTCGAGAATGGTCTTTGGATTGAAACCAGTAGCTTTTGCAAGTTCCTGTCGTCCCTTTTTGGTACCTCCAGCTTTGAGTAACCCGTTAGTTCCACGCACGCCTGCTTTTTGCAGTTTTGCAGCATAAACAGGTCCAATCCCTTCAATTTCTGATAATGTGGTCATGGTATATTCTCCTTTGCATAAAGTATAGCACCGACCCGCGTGACGTGTAAATATTTATCATTATTTTGTAATATCTATTAATTAACATTTATGTCATTTAATGTTTTGAACAAATCTACTTTAAGAGTACCCTATGCCCAAACGCTTAAAATTCGATTTTGAAATTGATTTCAGCAACGGCGGCGGGATTCAAGGATATGATTTTCGTTTGGATATTGGCGGGGATGAGGAAATAAATCTACGGCACAGGCGGGACCTTGAGGATGACTCCCACTAAATAACCTGCCAGCGCGCTGACGGTTCCGATCAAGGCCATTTCAAGCCCGCTGCGCATTGGCTTGCCAACTGTTACACGGGCTTTGTATGCGCCAATGGCAAACAGCACCAGAGCAGTAACCAAAACCGATAACCACATGCTTCTTGAAACAGACCAAAACATAAATGGAAATAACGGTACAAGCGAACCGATGATCGCGGAAATGCCCACTACAAATGCGGCACGTATCGCTGTCCGACGGTCTATCGGCGCAAGTTTGTGCTCCTCTGCCATCATCACAGCCACCCAAACATCTTGGTTGGCGGTAATGGTCTCTACAATTCGATCAAGTAATTCGCCTTTAAATCCTTTATTTTTATAAATATCGCGGATCTCTTTTATTTCAAGATTGGGCGCATCGATAATATGGCGATACTCGCGTTCACGTTCACTTTGATATAAATCCGCATCGGCCAGGGTGGTGGTGTATGCCACCGCGCCCATCGAAATGGATTCGGCGAAGGTGGTGGCAAGTCCAGCTACTAAAACAATTCGCACGTCACTGGTTGCGGCAGCGATGCCCAGTACAACGCCGAGCACGTTGACCAGCCCATCCTGCGCTCCCAGGATAAAGTCTGAAAGACCCGAGGCTTGTTTATGCGGGTCAGTTTGAGTGTGATGTAAAACCTCATTAATAAATTGATCTTGTGTAACAGGTTTCATATAACCATCATACTCACAAGCAGTATCCTTGATAATGGACAAATGTCATATAATGATTCAACACTGCGCCAGAGTACAACATTGCCATTCCCCAAGCCTGTCCGTCAATCCCAAACCTTTTCCAAGACCTTGACATCCCTTCGATTCCGCAGATAATTGCGCTAATCAAATAAAGGCTGTGACCGAGGAAAGTAAACTGGCAGAAATCGAAAGAGAGATGCAACGCAAGCGCTGAAAGTTGCATTCGACAGAATCCAGTTGAAGTTCCCTCTAGAGCCTCCCGAGTGAACGTAACGCAAATGGCATTTTGCGTCACATGGTAGTTTGGGACGCAATCCCTGCGTTACTGGGAAGCCGATGAATGTCGGCAAAGTGTGCATCGCGAGCCTCAAACGGCGAGTGGCGATGAATTTGGGTGGTACCGCGAGACGCAAAGCGCCTCTCGTCCCATGTGGACGGGAGGTTTTTGTTTGTAAAGAACGATATTTGATATTTGGTCATCGATAACCGAATATCAAATATCGAATATCGGAGGTCAGAATATCGGAGGTCATATGTTAGAGAAACTGAACGAGATCGAAAAAACCGCTTTGGAGAGTCTATCATCCATTACAGATCAGGCTGCTCTGGATGCATGGCGCACCGCAAACGTGGGACGCAGTTCGCCGCTGATGCAGGTCTTTGCTGAATTTGGGAAACTCTCAAAGGAAGAGAAACCAGTTATCGGCGCGGCTGCGAACCGTGTCAAAGTGGCGTTGGAATCTGCTTTGGAGGAAAAAGCCCAGGCGGTGAAAAATGCCGCGCTGGCGAAATCGCTCGAAGAAGAAAAATTGGATATCACATTGCCGGGGCGTGAAGTCAACATCGGACGCTTACATCCAGCCAATCAACAATTGCGGCGCGTGCTGGCAATTCTGGCAGAGATGGGTTTTCAGGTATACACCTCGCGCGAAGTTGAAACGGACGAAATGAATTTCCAACTGCTCAACTTCCCGCCGCATCACCCCGCGCGCGAAATGCAGGATTCGTTTTATGTGGAAGCGGAAGGCCGCGAAGAAAATCCGATTTTGATGCGCACACACACATCGCCGGGACAGATCCGCGCGATGCGTGAAGCCGTCGCGACGAACCCACAGAACCCGCCGCCGATTCGAATCGCAATGCCTGGCATGTGCTATCGCTATGAACAGATCACTGCGCGTTCAGAGATTCAATTCAATCAAGTGGAAGGACTCGCCGTTGGCGAAGGAATCACGTTCGCCGATCTGAAAGGCACATTGACAGATTTTGCGCGGCGCATGTTCGGAAAGGATGCGCGTGTGAGATTCCGCGCTTCGTACTTCCCATTCACAGAGCCATCTGCCGAAGTGGACGTGGAATGTTTCGTGTGCGGCGGCAAGGGATGTCCGGTCTGTAAGAATTCTGGCTGGCTTGAAATTCTCGGCTGCGGCATGGTGCACCCGAATGTTTTACAAAACGGCGGTTACGACCCCAGGCGTTATACAGGCTTCGCCTTCGGCATGGGACCTGAACGTCAGTTGATGCTGAGAAACAAGATCAACGACATTCGTTATTTCTGGGGCAATGATGTGCGCTTTTTGGAACAGTTTTAGGTAGAGCAGATAATGGATATTCGATAATCGTAAAATCAACTTATCGAATATCGAGCATCGAATTATCGAGGTTTCTATGAGTATTAGCGGATTGGAAAAATTGGATGTGTGGTGCAAGGCGCGAGACTTTGCGGTACGGATACATAAAGAGATATTGCCTATACTGCCAGTGGAAGAGAGGTATGCATTATCTTCACAAATACGCCGCTCATCACAAAGCATTCCAGCTAATATTGCTGAAGGTCACGGAAGATTTTATTTTCAAGAGAATGTTCGGTTTTGCTACATTGCTCGCGGCTCACTTGAAGAAACCTTGAGTCATATTGTTTATGCAAATAAAGTTGGTTATATTCCTGAAACCCTATACAAGAGTCTCTCAGTTGATGGTGAGAATGTAAACCGTTTGATCAATGGCTATATCGGTTTCCTAAAGAAAAGTAAGCAAGGAGCCAATGAACCTGGTGCAAATTATGTTGTTCGTGACCAGTCATCAGACTACATAGTTGAAGACAATGCATCTCTATCATCAGACTCGAATACCGAATAACAAATATCGTTTTTAAGGAGTTATTATGAAACTACCTATTTCCTGGCTAAAAGATTTTATTGATCTGGATGGATTATCCATCGAAGACATTGCTCGTAAATTAACGCTCGCAGGTCTCGAAGTGGATGAGATTCTGTATGCGGGTTTGCCCATGCCCACTTATGGCGAGGGCGAAAAACACGAATTCAAAACCAACGGCATCGCCTGGGACAAGGAAAAAATTGTCGTTGCTGAGATTCGTGAAATCAAGGCGCATCCCAACGCGGATAAATTGACCCTGCTCGACCTGTTCGACGGTCAGCAGGAACAGGTTGTGTTGACAGGTGCGCCGAATATCTTTCATTTGAAAGGCGCGGGCAAATTAGAAAAGCCGATCAAAGTTGCATATGCAAAAGAAGGCTCGACGCTTTATGATGGTCACGCCGAAGGCTTGCAGTTGATGACGCTCAAGCGCGCCAAAATCCGCGGTGTAGATTCGTACTCGATGGTCTGCTCTGAAAAAGAACTCGGCATTACAGATGAAAGCGACGGCATCATCATTCTCGATGACGATGCGCCAGTAGGCATGCCTCTCGCAGATTACATCGGCGATGCGGTTCTGGATATTTCCATTTTGCCGAACATGGCACGCAACGCAAACGTGATCGGCATTGCGCGTGAACTCGCCGCGTTGACCGGGCGGGAGCTGAAGAAACCGACGATGGACGATGGACAACAGACCGTGGTCAACGGTCAGTCGTCATCGGTCAATGAACTGGTTGAAATCGAAATCACCAACCCTGAACTCAACCCTCGTTTTGTTGTAGGATTAATTCGAAATGTGGAGATCAAGCCAAGTCCATATCAAATTCAGCGCAGATTAAAACTTGCGGGCGTGCGCGCCATCAACAACATTGTCGATGCATCCAACTACGCCATGATCGAACTTGGCGAACCTCTGCACGCATTTGATTATGATATTTTGAAAGAACGCGCTGGCAATAAGAAAATCAAGATCATTACGCGCGCAGCAAAAGATGGCGAAGAACTTGTTACTCTTGATGGAGTGAAACGCAAACTCACATCCATGAATGTGCTGGTGTGTGATGAAAAAGGATCACTGTCCCTTGCGGGTGTGATGGGCGGTTCCGAATCTGAAGTGTATGATGCAACAAAAGAAATGCTCGATGCAAAAGGCATCGAAATTAAAACTGGTGAAATACAGCAGGGGAAAATCACATCGCGTGGAAAGAGCACGGTCAATGTTCTGCTTGAAGGCGCGGCGTGGAACTTCATCAATATCCGCCGCACGGCAAAACAGCATAACCTTCCTTCCGAAGCCTCGTTTCGTTTTTCGCGCGGCGTGCATCCTGCTGTTGCTGAAGCCGGCGTAAAGCGCGGATTGCAATACATGGCGGCATGGGCAAATGGAAACATCGCACCCGGCCTCGTGGATGTATATCCACTTAAACCGAAAGATTCGGTGGTTGATGTC
>JANODZ010000556.1:0-5006 GCA_031412935.1 Anaerolineales bacterium | reverse complement strand
GAAGTGGCTTGCGGCATGCCGATGATGATGAAAGGTGAACTTGCCGAAGACATCGCGCCCGGCATTGACGAGTTGATGATTCGTCAGCCCGTGGGCGTGTGTGCCACGATCGCGCCTTTCAATTTTCCCGGCATGATTGTGTTTTGGTATTTACCTTATGCCATCGCGGCGGGTAACACGTACATCGTTAAGCCATCAGAAAAAGTTCCGATGACGATGCAATTTATTTTCAAACTTATCGAACAGATTGGTCTACCGAAAGGCGTGATCAACCTGGTCAACGGCGCGAAAGAGACTGTGGATGGCATTCTCGAACATCCCCTTATTCGCGCGATCACATTTGTGGGTTCAACCAATGTCGCAAAATATATTTATTCAACGGCTGCGTTTCATGGCAAGCGGGTGCAGGCGCAGGGTGGGGCGAAGAATCCCGTTATTATTTTGCCGGATGCGGATATGGAAATGGCGACGAAGATCATCGCCGATTCAGCCTTCGGGTGCGCGGGTCAGCGCTGTCTGGCAGTTTCCCTCGCTGTGACAGTGGGCGAGTCGCGTAATATATTCAATGAGTTGATCTGTGATACCGCTTCTTCAAGAACAGTCGGCTATGGTCTCGATGCAGGGATTCAAATGGGACCTGTCATTAACCGGGCCAGTATGCAGCGTGTGGAGCAGTTGATCACACTAGGCGCTAAAGAAGGCGCAGGCGTGCCTGTGGATGGGCGTGGGACGGTTGTGAAAGGCTATGAGCGTGGATCCTTTGTCAGACCGACGATCCTCTCCGACGTCCCGATTGGAAGCGAGATTGCGAGGACGGAAATCTTCGGGCCAGTCTTAAGTCTGATGCATGTGAATTCCATCGACGAAGCCATCCAGTTGGTGAATAGCGGACAGTACGGCAACCAGGCCAGTTTGTTCACGACCAGTGGCAACGCCGCGCGCAGGTTTAGATACGAAGTGGATGCGGGCAACATCGGCATCAACATTGGCGTCGCTGCCCCAATGGCTTTTTTTCCGTTTAGCGGCTGGAAGGATTCGTTTTTCGGCGACATGCACGGGCAGGGCATGGACGCGGTGGAGTTTTTCACTCAAAAGAAAATTGTTGTGGAACGCTGGCCAAAAGAGTGGACCAGGAAGTTTTAATTACACCATCCGTCATTGCGAGCCACGCTCTTGTTCTTTGTGGCGAAGCAATCTCCTAGTTGATGTGGGAGATTGCTTCGTCGGAAAGAGCAAATATCCTTCTCGCAATTACGAAACACATAAGGAAATTTTTATGTCTCAAGATTACGAAGATGCATTGGATTATTCATCACGCTGGCTGGACTTGATCCAGAAGAATGAATTTCCCACGCAGGCAGAAGCATATAAGATCATTGATGAATCAAAATCGAATTTTGCCGAACATTACAACCGCAACTGGCTGGAGTATCGCAAATCTGTAACCGAGTCTGGTGATTGGGCGGCAGTTGAATGGAGCGGTTCGGGCGCAGTGTTCAAGGATGTGCTTGGGCGTGAGTATCTTGATTTTCTCGGCGCTTACGGCATGATGAATCTAGGCTGGAGTCATCCTGATGTGGTTGAAACGGTGAAGGCTCAGTTGAATCGATCGCCGATGCCTTCACAGGAATTGATAGACCCCTTGCGCGGCGTGCTCGCAAAATTGCTTGCCTCGATTACACCGGGAGATTTGAAATACAGTTGGTTCGCCGCCAGCGGCACGGAAGCCAATGAAGCCGCGATGAAGATCGCGAAACTTTATTCCGGCAAGACCGCGTTCATTGTCGGCGTGCAGGCTTTTCATGGAAAGACGATGGGCTCGCTCTCACTGATGGGTAAGGCAGATTATCGCGCGCCGATGGGAGCGATGTATGCAGGGCAGGTATATCATGTCCCATTTGGCGATGCAGATGCTGTTGAGAAGCAACTTCAGATTTGCGAAAAAGTGGGTATTGGTGTTGCGGCTGTCATGTTTGAACCGATTCAAGGCGAGTCGGGCGCGATCGTTCCGCCTGATGATTTTTGGCCCCGCATCCGCGCTTCAACAAAAAAGTATGGTGTGCTATTAATTGCGGATGAAGTTCAAACCGGTCTGGGTCGGACGGGGAAGTTGTGGGGTGTCGACCATTGGGGGGTGGCGCCTGATATTTTAACCGTCGCAAAATCTCTCGGCGGAGGCGTGATGCCGATATCCGCAGTGTGCACGACCGAGGAAATTTATCATCCAATGATGTATCCGAATCCTTTTATGCACACCACCACAACGGGCGGCGGAGCCCTGGCTTGTTCAGCGGCGATTGCTGCGATCCATGTTACTTTACGCGAACGTCTGTGGGAAAAAGCTGCAGATAAAGGAAATTATCTAATTTCAAAACTTGAAAAATTTGCCGCACAGTATCCGCAAATTTATGAGAAAATAACAGGCAAAGGTTTGTTGATCGGCATGCATTTCAAAACGCCTGAAATAGGTTACAAGGTCGCTGCTGGTTTGTTCAAAAGAAATATAGTGGTGGCTGGCACACTCACCAGCGCGCAAACCGTCCGCATTGAACCGCCGCTTATTATTACTCAGGAGCAAATGGATACCTTGCTGGATCGGTTGCGCGAGGTGTTAAAAGAGATCAGCCTAACCGTATAATCTAAAGTTCTTTCGTAAATTGCACTTCCAACCTCAAGATGGAGAAGATAGATGACCAGTAAATTTGCAGTTGAAATGCGCGATGTCGTAAAGAGATTTGTTACACCCGAAGGCGGCGAAGTGGCGGCTGTTGATCATGTGACCATGCAGATCAAGAATGGCGAGTTTTTCTCCATGCTCGGTTCTTCGGGCTGCGGTAAGACTACATCCCTGCGCATGATTGCAGGCTTTGAGTGGCCGACCGAAGGTGAAGTTTACATCGAAGGCAAAGCTATGGGGCATACACCCCCTTTTCAACGCAAGGTCAACACCGTTTTCCAGAGTTACGCACTTTTTCAGCATTTGACTGTTTATCAGAATCTAGCTTTTGGTTTGGAGATGGAAGGCGCAAAAGAGAATGAGATAAAAAAGCGTGTCGGACACGCCCTCGAAATGGTCCAGCTAAGCGGGATGGACCGCCGTAAACCAAAACAACTCTCCGGCGGACAGCAGCAACGTGTTGCGCTTGCGCGTGCCCTGGTAAAAACCCCGGATGTTCTTTTGTTAGATGAACCCCTCGGCGCACTCGATCTGAAATTGCGCAAGGAAATGCAGCTTGAGTTAAAGGCATTGCAGCAACAGCTTGGTATCACGTTTATCTATGTCACTCACGATCAAGAAGAAGCCTTGACCATGTCTGATCGAATTGCGGTAATGAGCAAGGGTAAAGTGCAGCAGATGGGTACGCCGGTTGAAGTCTACGAGCGCCCAGCCAACAAATTCGTCGCGGACTTTATCGGGGAGTCGAATTTTTTCGAAGGCAAGATCAAATCTATTTCAAAGAACGAAGCCAGTGTTTTTGTCCCCAGATTAAAAACTGAGATTACTGGTATGCCGATTTCAAAAGGGCTTGTCAAAGGCGAAGAAGTAGTCGTATGTATTCGGCCCGAGAAAGTACGTCTCCTTGATAAAAAAGCCGCCAATCAAAATATGTTTCGTGGAAAAGTGTCGAATACTGTTTATATCGGCGCAGATACGCATGTATTTGTGGATTTGCAGGGCATGCGCTTAAAGGTCTGGGAACAAAACCGTATTTCGAGGCTTGACCCGAAATCGTTTTATTCTGTTGGGCAGGATGTATGGTTAATGCTCATGCCCGAAAACACGCTTGTCTTAAAAAAGGATTAACTATGCTTCAACGTCTTCGCGAAAATAAATCAGCGCAAGGTACGTTATTGGCCCTGCCGACCACGGTCTGGTTATTTGTGCTTTTGATTATTCCATTGATCCTCACTTTGATCGTGAGTTTTGGCAGGCGCAGCCCTGACGGCAATGTGATCTATTCTTTTACATTCGATAATTACACCCGTTTGTTTGGGTATAGCACAGACTGCCCCGACGGTCAGGCTTCTTGCTTTGATCCGATTTATGTGAATATTTTGGGCCGTTCGTTGTCCCTGGCTTTTAATACCACGTTATTCGTGATCACTTTGGCATATCCGCTTGCATATTTTATCGCGCGCGCGCACCCGAAACAACGCAATCTGTATCTATTTATGGTGCTGATCCCCTTGTGGACGAATTTTGTGATCCGCGTATATGCGTGGATGATGTTGCTGCGTAAGGAGGGGGCGATTAATATTATCCTCGGCTGGGTGATGAATTTGTTTAATATCCCATTCACACCTTTGGAGATGTTATATACCCCGGGCGCTGTCTTGGTGGGAATGGTTTACGAATTTCTGCCCTTCATGATCCTGCCGATCTACACCTCGCTAGAAAAAATTGATAACTCACTCTATGAAGCCGCAGCAGATTTAGGCGCGAATGCGAGAAAGACATTTATGCGTGTCACGCTTCCGTTGTCCATGCCGGGCGTCGTGGCTGGGACAATATTAGTTTTTATCCCCGTTATGGGAACATTCATCGTTTCGGATATTCTCGGCGGGCGTCAGGTGATTTTGGTCGGAAACCTGATCCAGCGTCAATTTTTGGATGCGCGTGACCCAACCTTTGGTTCGGCCGCTTCGCTTATTTTAATGGTGATGACGCTGATCGTAACTTATTTTTACACTCGTAAATTCGGATTTGGAGAGGAGATCGTAGTCGCATGAACCCGTATCGCCGTTCTCCATTTGTAATCGCTGCAGCGCTTTTGGTCTATTTCTTTTTATACGGCCCAATTATTGGGCTGGTTTTGTTTTCCTTTAATTCTTCACGCACGAACATAACCTTTGAAGGATTTATTCCCGCCTATAGTGAAAATGTGGTCATGGAAGGCAGCCTTGTGAAATCCAGCCCGTGCGGTCCATTTCATTGGTATTGTGACCTTACAAAGAATAATGATGTGGCAGAGGCGGCAGGCAATACCCTGACCATCGCTTTCACG
>JANODZ010000555.1:0-2338 GCA_031412935.1 Anaerolineales bacterium | reverse complement strand
ATGGTTCATCTCTGGTGATGTAAGGACGGATTGTATTTAACAATTGATATTGCCTCCATCGTAATTTGCCTTTTTTGCTTTGCTGGGAAAATTATACAACAAACCGCTTTGTTTTTATCAACACAGGAAAACCTCCAAAAGTCATTCCCCCAATAAAAATTATGAAGGATGAACTATAAAAATTCATCCTTCAGCTTTCATCATTTATCCTTTCCTCTACCCTACGTAATCACACCATTCCTCATACTTCTTCAGCTTGCCGCGGATCGCATCATGATACACGTTCTGAATCTCGCGCGTCAGCTTGCCAGACCTGCCATCTCCAATTTTACGAAAGTCAATCTCACTCAAGCCGATACACTCAGCGGCAGTGCCGCACACAAAGACTTCATCTGCGATATAGAGCTGGTCGCGTGAAATTGGTTGTTCCAATATCTCATACCCCAAATCTTTTGCAATCGTAAATATCGAATGACGGGTGATCCCCTCCAGGACAGGCGCGGTCGAGGGCGTGATAATTTTGCCATGGCGCACGACAAAAAGATTTTCGCCTGTGCATTCCGCGATATATCCCTGCGGGTCAAGCATGATCGCTTCTTCAAATCCCAAACGCTGCGATTCGGTCTTGGCGAGAATGCTGTTGGCATAATTGCCTGTGATCTTCGCCTTGGTCATCGAAACATTGGGGTGATGCCGTGTAAAGGATGAAATATTCGCGCGGATACCTTTTTCCAACGCTTCATCGCCAAGGTAATTGCTCCACTCCCAGACTGCGATCATCATGGACGGCTTGCCGCTATCCACATTCAAGTTCCAGCCGCCGCCGTCCAGATAAAGAAGCGGGCGCACATAACAATCTTTAAATCCATTTGCGCGCACCGTATCCTTGTGAGCCTTACAGACGTCATCTACAGTCCACGGAAATTCACGAAAGCCCAACACGCGCGCCGAGTCAAACAATCTTTCCACGTGCTCGCGCAGGCGGAAGATGGCGGGTCCCTTCGGCGTGTTATACGAGCGGATACCTTCGAAGACAGCCGCGCCGTAATGCAGCGCGGGGGTCAGAAAATGTATGGTCGCTTGTTCGAACGGAACCAGCGCACCGTTCTTCCAGATAAATTTAGATTCCATTCCCATGACGATTTCTCCTTATATCCTTTTGATAATTTCATCCGCCATTTGACGGGTTGTTAACTTGCCGCCGATGTCGGTCGTGCGCGCGCCAGCGGTAATGGTTTGCTCAACAGCTTTTTCAATTGCGACTGCCTCCGCTTCAATCTTCAATGAATGACGCAGCATCATTGCCGTTGAAAGGATCGTGCCGATCGGGTTTGCGATTCCCTTGCCTGCGATATCTGGTGCGGATCCATGAATCGGTTCGTATAACCCGATAGTTGATTCCCCCAAACTGGCAGAAGGCAACATCCCCATGGACCCCGCCAAAACCGAAGCCTCGTCTGTCAGGATATCGCCGAACATGTTCTCAGTGACGACTACATCCATCCACGCGGGAGCAGTGATCAGCCGCATGGACGCGGTATCCACCAGCATATGATCCAGCTCCACATCGGGATTCTCCGCGCCCACCCTGGTCGCGATCTGACGCCACAAACGCGAAGACTCTAACACGTTGGCTTTATCCACGGAAGTCACTTTTTTCTTGCGGCCTTTCGCCAGCTTGAAAGCCAGCTCCATCACACGGCGGATTTCGTAATCATAATATTCAAGCGTATCCACAGCGCGCTCGCGGCCATCTTTGATGTCGCGTCCTTTTGGCCAACCGAAGTAGAGTCCACCCGTGAGCTCGCGCACGACGAGAATATCCACGCCTTGCAATTTCTCAGGCTTGAGCGGTGACCATTCCATCAGCGCAGGATGCACTTTGACAGGGCGTAAATTTGCAAATACGCCGAGACCTTTCCGCAAAGCGAGCAGTCCGTGCTCGGGGCGGTCTTTCGCAGCCGGGTCATCCCATTTGGGACCGCCCACCGCACCCAGCAGAACCGCATCCGCGGACTGACAATCGGCAAGCGTTTCATCGGTCAACGATGAACCATATTTATCGATCGAACAACCGCCCATCAGGCGTTCCTTGTATTCGAATGTGTGATTATATTTACTGGAAATAAAATCCAGCACGCGCACGGCTTCAGCGACCACTTCGGGCCCGATGCCGTCGCCGGGGAGGAGGGTGATGTTGAATTTCATATTTTTCCTATTGGGGTAAACATGTAAACAGGTACATAGGTATACACGTGTTTACATGTTTCCTTGTCTACTTTCTCAATGCGCCACCATCAAACCGTATTCAACAGAGTCAGCCAGCGCACGCCATGAG
>JANODZ010000554.1:0-2169 GCA_031412935.1 Anaerolineales bacterium | reverse complement strand
CCAATATTTCCATAAGCGATCAACGGGAAATCTTTTCCACAAATAGTTTGAAGTTCAGCAAGTGGTTTTGCTAAATTGGGTGTGGGTCCGCAGTTAACCCCAATGGCGCAGATGCCTAACGGAAGTAATTGATTCGCGGCTGCTGTAAGGGTTTCCCCTGAAAGTAATTTTCCATCGCGGTCACACACAAAACTTACAACAACCGCAATGCCTGTTTTCAGAGCAAGATTTGCGATGATCACTGCTTCTCGAATCGTATTAATCGTTTCAATGAGAACTAAGTCCACACTGCTTTCGACCAGATGACGTATCCGTTCAGAATGTTCAGCGCGCAGTTCATCATCCGGCGGGACGAGGTCGGGGCGGTAGCAATCTTCAAGTGTGGAAATTGAACCGGCGATAAAACGAGGCTTATCAGATGGAACGCTGACAATCGCCGCTCGGGCAATGTCTACTGCGCGGCGGGTCAATTCGAAGGCGCGGTCTGCGTTTCCGCTGGGAATTAATGCACGGCGATGTGTGCGAAATGTATTCGTCGTAATAATGTCTGCGCCTGCGCGCAGATAATCTTCATGGATTTGTTGCAGGATATTTGCATCACGTTCATTCATCAAGGCATTCGCTGACCAAAGCGGCAAGCCGGTATCCACTCCGCGGCGATTGAGCTCGGTACCTGTGGCGCCGTCGAGGATGAGTTTATGAGGTTGGGAGAGTGAGGTGAGGAAAGTCATAAGTTATCAATGAAGATAAAAGTGGAAAGTAGAAGTGTGTAGTTTAAGGGATGCACTAGATAAGCATTACTTCTACCATTTCGCCTGCACTTAATCCTGTCGCGTCGGGGTGGATTCGCAAAAGTCCATCGGCAGAAGCAAGAGTAAAAATTAAATTACTTTTTCCGAAAATCGGTTCAGCCTGCCACTTTCCACTTTCTACTTGCGATAATTTCACGGGCCACCAATCTTCACGTCCCGCTTGCGAAGGAAGATTCACGGTCAGCTTTGCGATCACAGTTGCTTTTGGTTTTGACAATGCACCCAATAATTTTTCAATGACCGGCACAACGAATAAATATCCGTTCACCAATGCGCTAACCGGATTGCCCGGCAAGCCGATCACGGCTTTGCCATGACACACCCCTAAAATGGTTGGCTTGCCGGGCCGCGTGTTGATGCCATGCACCAATACGCCGGGTTCACCCAATGTGCGGATGACGTCAACGGTCATGTCTCTGGTGGATGCAGATGAACCGGCAGTGATGATGAGCATGTCAGATTCGGATAGCGCCTTCGCCGCCGCTTCTTTCAGCGCCGAAAACTGGTCGCTAAAAATCCCATAGCGCAGCGACTCCCCTCCATATTTTTCGACGAGCGCGCCGAGTGTATAGGAATTAATATCTCTAACCTGCCCGAGTCGTGGAGCCTGGCTTGGATCAATGACTTCGTCGCCCGTGGATATCAATCCGACGCGCGGTTTTTTTGCAGCATGGATAGCGGTGATACCCAATGCCATTAATCCGCCAATTTCTGCGGGGCGGATGTGCGTGCCTTTAGGGATGACCAATTGATTTTGCGCAACATCTTCACCGACACGGATGACATTCTCTCCTTCCGCAACGGATTTGAAGATCTCAATTTCAAAACCTTTCACCACAGCGCGCACAGAGTCCACTGGGATTTTTTCTCGTTCTTCTTCGTGATCGTTATGGTCTCCGTGGTTAATGCTTTGTGTGTATTCGATCATCACTGTTGCATCTGCACCGTTGGGAAGCATTCCGCCGGTGTGGATCAACGCGCATTGACCTGCGCTTAATTCAAAAGGTGATCTATCACCCATCGGAACTTCGCCGATCAATGTCAGATATGCGGGAAGCGAATCACTTGCTCCGAATGTGTCTTTTGCGCGGACAGCGTAACCGTCGACCGTGGTACGGGGAAAATCAGGCAGGGGGTGCGGCGCGAATACGTCAGAAGCGCTGAAGCGGCCCAGGGCGTGGACAACGTCTATTGATTCAGAATCAATGATCGGCGGGGCGAGATGCGCGAGCAATTTGTCGCGGGCCTGGTCGGGCGGGAGGAGAGTCAAAAATTCGGGCATATATTTTAAGTCGAAGGTTGAAGGTTGAAGGTTGAAGGTTGAACAATGTTGAAGGTTGAAGGTTGAAGGTTGAAC
>JANODZ010000553.1:0-4579 GCA_031412935.1 Anaerolineales bacterium | reverse complement strand
AGTTTCTATTCAAGGCGATGACACCATCCAATTGACGATAACTGGGCAGGCGGGAAAAGACTTTGAAAAAATTACTTTCATTGGAAAATTATCCCCTGGAACACTTGCAGGGGATTTGACGTGGGATGGTGATGCGTCTCCTGTTACGTTCACACCGATTGCCTTTGTTGATTCTTCCCTGCTTGAAAAATATGTAGGCGTTTATCGTTTCGAATCAGGTCGCGCTGTGAGTGTTTTGCTCAGTCCCAGTTATGACGATGGACGTTTACAATATTTCCCCCCTGGATTAATGTTTACGGATCTTACCAGCGGCGATTCACGCGGATTATATCCTATGGAAGATTCCACTTTTGGGATTGGTTCTGCGCGTGTCCTGGCTTATCCGTTGGAAAAGAACCGAATTCGTTTCATACGAAATGCTGCTGACGAAGCAAATGGATTGATATCAATCAATGGCGGCAACCCGCCAAAAATAGAAACTGCTTCTCGAATAAATTACTCACTGGAAGATGTAACCTTTACCAGCGAGGATGGCGCCGTAATGGCGGGTCTGCTCACATCCCCCGCAACAACAGACCCGTATCCCGCATTCATGATGCTGCATGGTTCCGAGCCGGGGGTGAAGGATGGATTTGGTCAACAGATATTAGCGCATTACATGATCAGTCAGGGCATTGCATTATTGACCTATGACAAACGCGGCGTGGGTGATTCGCAAGGAGTGTATCGCGAAAGTCCGAGCCAAGCTAATATTGATCTGATCGCCTCTGATACAGTTGCAGGCGTGGATTATTTATCCAGACGGTCCGAGATTGATTCTTCAAAAATAGGATTGATTGGCGGAAGTCAGGCGGGATGGGTGATTCCTGTCGCGGCTGCTCAATCTGATAAGGTTGCTTTCTTCGTGATTCAATCAGGTCCAGTCTGTTCCTTCGCGGTTGAGGATCGCTATAGTTCCGTTACAAATGATGGTGACACGGCAGTTGTTTATGATGCTGATAAACTTGATCAAATGTTGCGGGAAATGAAGCCCAGCGGCGTTGACCCCATTCCTGTCATTGCTAAACTCACTCAGCCCGGTTTTTGGTTGTGGGGCAGTGTCGATAAAAATGTGCCTACAACTGTCAGCGCGGAGAATTTGCAAGTTTTGATCGATTCAGGGATGAGTAATTTTTCCTACGCCATGCTCACGAATGGAGACCATAATCTCAATGAATCTGCGCATGGCTACTTTGCAGAGATTCCCTATTCACCCCGTGTGGTTTATTTTTCTGCATTGACCGAATGGCTTGAGCAAAATCATATCATTCCAAAGGAATAGCCCATGAAGAATTTCAGCTTTTTCCCTCTTATTATTTTGGTTTCAAACAGTGTGCCAACCTTCTGCCATAGAAACTGAACAAGGCTGGGTATTGATCTATTGCGGTACGAAGGAAGCTGATGCAATTAAACTTTTGCCATCGCTTCCGCCTTTAACTTTTCGGTCGCACGGAAGTATTTCAAATAACGGATCGAGTTGGCATCCCTGCCCAATAACAAATCAATCGCTTTGATCGAATTGCCCAATTTGATCGCGTCTGTTATAGAGCAGGTCACGCCAGCTTGAATCGCTAATGCCAAAAATGCGCTATTCACCGAATGACGGTCCGGCAGGCCAAACGAGACATTGCTCGCGCCGAGACTCATATTCACTCCGTACTCCTTTTTGATCAACTCAATTGACTTTAACGTCACCAGCGCCGCCTGGCTATTATGACCAACCGTCATCACCAGCGGGTCAATGATGATATCTTCGATCGGGATGCCCATCTTCGCGGCGCGCTCGATGATTTTTCCCGCCGCCGCGAGTCGTCCTTCAGCTGTGGGTGGAATCCCCTCATTTCCAATTGCCATCCCAATGACTGCCGCGCCTCTTTCCTTAACGATCGGCAGAACCGTCGCCAATTGCTTTTCCTCCCCGTTGACAGAGTTCACCAACGGTTTGCCCGGGGCAACCTTCAACCCTGCTTCCAAAATTTTAGGATCATTCGAGTCAATACACAGTGGAACATCCACGACCGATAGAATCGCCTCCACTACCCTTGGGATGATCGCCGCCTCATCTATTTGCGGGTGACCGACGTTAACATCCAGCACTGCCGCGCCCCATGCGACTTGTCTCACTGCCAGTTGTTTGACATATTCAAAGTTTTGGTCAACGAGTGCCTGCCCTAATTTTTTGATGCCCGTCGGGTTTATTTTTTCACCGATGATGATAAATGGATTGTCCCCGCCGATGATTACCTCTTTTGAATTACTCTTTAATATCGTATGCATGGTTCCACTCCTCTGATGTGTTATCAAACAACAATTGCTTGGGTAATAAGCCTGCTTCGTTCACAATGCGCGGAATGATCTCATCCCAGCCGACCGGCATTAAATGTATTCCATGAATACCCTGCTTATCATACCTTTTGATTTCACGAATAATTTCCAGCGCAATCTGAATTCCCTCCTCTTGCGCATTGCCCGCTTGATCGGCAGTTTCCATGCGTTGCAATATATTCTTCGGTAAATAAACCCCAGGGATTTCAGCCAGTTTTTGCGCCATCTTCAAACTCTTGATCGGCGTCACGCCTGCCAGGATATAAACTTTATCCAAAACATTTCTTTTCGCCAGTTCGTTCAACCAGATTTCCATGCCCTGCACATCGAAAATTAAATTCGTTTGAAAGAACTGTGCGCCTGCGTTGACCTTCTTCTGCTCACGCAACGCCTGGAATTTCACGTTGGACGAAAATGGTGAAGCCGCCGCGCCAAGGAAGAATTTTGGCGGATATTTGATCTCGCGCCCGTCGAGATATTTACCTTCATCCCGCATACGGCGTAAGATCCACAGCATTTGAATCGCATCCAGATCATTGATGTCCATATTATCACGCGGCGAAGGTGAGAGTTTGGCGCTGTCTCCTGTTACACATAACACATTGCGAACGCCCAATGCAGTGGCGCCGATTATTTCGCTTTGCACACTCCCGCGTGAACGGTTGCGCGCCGAGATTTGTAGAACAGGCTCTGCGCCTTGATTCATTGCAACCTGGCTGCAGGCCCACGAACTCATGCGCGGTATCGCAGTTTGATTATCAGTGAAATTTATAGCCGCAGCCAGATGCCTGACCCTCTCAATGTTATGAATTAATTTGTCAGTGGAAGAGGATTGCGGGGGAGTGATTTCGCATGTGACAACAAATTCGCCAGCGCTCAGCCTGCGCTGTAAATCTGAAGCGGGTTCGGTGGATGCAGGCGCATGATAGATAGAATCCCCCTGCCACCAATCAGGTTGACGCACCGGACGAAAAATCCCATCCCAGGTTTGCGAACGAATTTCGGAAGAGCGTGAAACGAATCCGCTAAAGATTTTTTTTAGGCCAATTTTTCCAACGTTCTTGAAGATGGCGCTCCATGAATCTTTTCCCACTTGTTCCCAATCGAGCGGCGGCAAGACTTCCAATAACAGATCTTCACGTCCCCATTCAAACGAGCGTTCGTAAATTTTATACCAAACGCAGGGGCGGCTTTTATCGACATAACAATACTCGGAGGTTGACCCGCCGCACGGGCCATTGCGCAAACCCTTCGGGCATTCCATTGGGCAGATCAGCGCCGTCTCTTGCAGCAAACAATTTCCACACATGCGGCATCCGAAGAGCGGGCCTTTTATGCTTAGAAACAGCTTAATAGCTGTTTATCTATGCTTTACCTTCTGTTAACAGGATAACCAATGCAAGGATTACTTTCCATAAGGTACAAATACCATGCACATTGCTGAATTGTTTTTCCCCGTCAGGGGATAAACATAAATCATAGATGTTAATGTCCTACGGACAATCTTGTTATCTATTCATATTGTTCTATTGGTGTTGATTCCTTACGGAAAAACACAAGACATTCGGATTTTGTTTTTCAGTAATCCCTACTTAAAGCCCGGTGCACAAAATTTTTGAGTATCGGGCTTACTTATTTCATGCATAGGTTAAGAATTTTCACATCATTTTATTAAATAAAATGGATCTACGAAATCCAATAATAATCTAAAATCTTAAATTCTGGAGGTTTCAGAAACCGTTAATCAATGTCGTTTAGTTAAGGAGTTTGAATCTTAGACGTTTTTAACGCAAAGAACGCTGAGAAGGCGCAAAGTACTGCAGAGCCTTTTATTACCGAACTTCTTTGCGGTACTTTGCGTGAAACTTAGCGGCTCTCTGCGGTTAAAGCTTCAGCATTGGTTATTGAGCTCATTCATAACCCTGTTATCGACAAAACGAATAGGTTTCCTCCCGATTCCACCCTGCTGTTTTTTATGAATTTCAATTATATCGGTAAAAACAATCTTTGGCATAACCCGCAAAGAGGCATGCAGGTATGATGTCAGCTGCGTCAGAAGTTTTTCGGAGGGTTCTTTTACAGCAATCCAGATCAGGATATCGTCAGTGTCCAGTTCGTTGGATGACACTTCCAGAACATAATCGATGATGTCGCTGTTTGCATTCAGAATTTCATAAATCACTGAAGGATAAAGCGACGTGCCTTTAAACTTGAT
>JANODZ010000552.1:0-4543 GCA_031412935.1 Anaerolineales bacterium | reverse complement strand
GCGTATAAAAATACTGGACTCGGCGGTGGCGCTCCTGATAAATCTGGCGCTGAAGTTGAACTTTATGATGATGGCATGTTTGAAGTACGCAGTTCCTCCGCCGAAATGGGGCAGGGACTTGTCTCCGTCATGCGCATGATCGTTGCTGAAGAAATGGCGGTCGCGCCTGATAAAGTCCGCGTGCTGATTATGGACACAGACTTGACTCCCAATGGCGGACCCACTACAGCTTCACGTCAGACGTATGTGACGGGCAATGCCTCTCGTTATGCCGCAAAGACATTGCGCGATGCGATCATTTCCACCATGGCTGAAAAATATGATGTGAAGCCTGCGCAAATTAGATTTAAAGATGGCATTGTCCACGCCAATGGACATTCCATGACTTACGCCGAAGTCGCCAAGGAAATGAAGTCCATGGGACAGCAACCGCGCGCCCTCTACGAATATGAAGCGCCGAAGACTCAACCTCTGGGAACAGGCGGCGACATGCACTTCGCCTTTTCATTCGGAGTCCAAGCCGCTGAAGTGGAAGTCAATACTTTGACTGGCGAAGTCCGCGTGTTAAAAGTCATCGCCGCCAATGATGTCGGCATGGCGGTTAACCCGCTAGGCTTGCAGGGACAGGTCGAGGGCGGCGTGATGATGGGACTTGGCAACGCCCTCACCGAAGAATTCATCATGGATAACGGGTATGTAGTCACCGACCATCTCGCCCGCTATCGCGTCCCCGGTATTATGCTCACGCCTGAGATCACATCCATTATTGTGGAACATCCCACCGCGGATGGTCCCTACGGCGCGAAAGGTGTGGGTGAGATATGCAGTATCCCAACCACGCCCGCGATCACGAACGCGATCTACAATGCGGTGGGTGTGCGGATTGATAAATTGCCTGTCGATCAGGAGATGATTGCAAGGGAGATTTGGGAAAGGGAAGGGAAATAAAAAGTGGAAAAGTAGAAAACGGACTCTCAAGGTTTCAAGCCTGAGAACTTGTAATACCAGACCTCGGAGTTCTAAAAGAACTCCGAGGTCTTTCTTACTATCGGGTAAAATTGCCTCATTATGAAAAATTTCGCTGGCTACAAATGTTCACTTTGCGGCACAGAATATCTGCAAGGACAGGTCACGTATACCTGCCCGAAAGATGGCGGAAATTTGGATGTGATCCTCGATTATGAAATCATCAAAAAGAAATTTCAACTTGAAGATATCACCTCGCGGACTGAATCCTCGCTTTGGAGATATTTGCCTTTATTGCCGGTGGATGAACCCGCAGGGGATTCCACGCCCTTACACGCCGCAGGCTGGACGCCGGTATTTGCCCTGCCGCGATTGGCAGAAAAGCTCAAGCTGAAACATTTATGGCTCAAAGACGAATCGCGTAATCCCACCGCTTCTTTCAAAGATCGAGCCAGCGCAGTGGTTGTGACTCGCGCGCGTGAACTGAAAGCAGATGTAATTGTGACTGCCTCAACAGGCAATGCCGGCGCGGCGTTAGCGGGCATGTCTGCGGCGGTGGGGCAAAAGGCAGTTATCTTTGCTCCCAAATCCGCTCCGCAGGCGAAGCTGGCGCAGTTGTTGGTCTTTGGCGCGAAAGTTATTCTCATTGATGGAACATATGATGACGCTTTTGACTTAACGATTAAATGTGCAAATGAATTTGGCTGGTATTGCCGCAACACTGGCTACAATCCATTTACGCTTGAGGGCAAGAAAACTGCTGCCTTTGAAATCTGGGAATGGTGGATGGAAGCCCATCGCGATTGGCATAAGCAGGATAGCCCGCTGGATAATCATTCGCCGCTGACGATTTTTGTTTCAGTGGGAGATGGGAATATAATCTCGGGTATCCACAAAGGCTTCAAGGAGTTACTTGCATTGGGTTGGATTCCAAACATGCCGCGCATTATTGGTGTGCAGGCTGAAGGTTCCGCGGCGATCGCGAATGCTTTTTTTGCAAATACTGAAGTGATCACACCAGTCTCAGCGAAGACAATTGCAGACAGTATTTCAGTTGACTTGCCGCGAGACGGTGTCCGCGCGGTGCGTGCAGTGAAGGAAACTGGTGGGACGTATATCACGGTGTCAGATGATGAGATCATCAAGTCTATTGCGGCGCTTGGCAAAATGGGAATTTTTTCCGAACCCGCCGGGGCGGCCGCCTATGCGGGTCTGGTCAAAGCAACAGGCTCGGGCTTAGTTGGAAACGATGACCCAATTCTGGTGTTAAATACCGGTAGCGGCCTCAAAGATGTCCGCGCGGCGATGCAGGCGGTCGAGTCTGCTCCAATTATAGAACCCACTTTATCGGCGGTGAAAAAAATATTATGAATAATAAAGATGGAATAACCTGGAACGATTCTTTTAGATACCTCGTTGGAATGATTGTCTTTGTCACCATTGTTGCGTTGTTGATCTATGCTCGCGAAGCAGTGAAGGCATTGATTATCGCGGCGTTTATTTCATATCTCATCAGCCCGGCTGTCAGCTTGTTGATGGAAAAAACAAAACTTTCTCGGACGACCGCCGTAAACATAGTATATTTTACGGCTTTGATCGTGTTGGTAGGTGCGCCTGCTACATTGACGCCGATCTTTTTTGATGAAATTAAGATTGTTGCGCAAGACCTGCTGGATCTGTCCGATGAATTTAGCAAGGTGCTTTCGAGTCCTGTCCAATTTGGCGGTATGGTTTTTCATTTTGAACAACTGGGCGAGAGCCTGGCTCATTTGCAGGATACGGTACTTACCCCATTGCCCGCGCAGGCCTTAGCCTTACTTGAAACAACTTCATTAAATGTGTTGTGGTTTTTGGTGATACTTGTGAGTGTGCATTTGTTTATGACTGGATGGCCGCGCATTCGAGAGGGAATTGTGGAGCTTGCGCCGTCTCCGTACCATGAAGATATGCGCGAATTGCTTAAGCGCCTGCGCCGTGTTTGGATGGCCTACCTGCGTGGACAAATTGTGCTGATGATCATTGTTGGCATTGTATTTACGATTGTCTGGGTCATCCTGGGTATTCCCGGCGCTTTGGTTTTGGGAGTGCTGGCGGGGTTGTTTACACTTGTGCCAGACGTAGGTCCTTTTCTGGCCGCTGCCCTCGCCATCGGCGTGGCATTATTGGAAGGTTCAAGCTGGATACCACTTCCTAATTATTGGGTGGCTGGTATTGTTTTTCTGGCTTATCTGGTTTTGATTAATTTAAAGAATTTCCTGCTGCGACCTTACATTATGGGACGTAGTGTTCACATGAATGAAGGATTGATATTCATTGCCATTATGATCGCTACGATTCTTGAAGGAATCATGGGAGCTTTACTGGTTGTTCCAGTTCTGGCTTCGGTTGTTGTTATTTTGGAATATCTCCGCCGCCGTGTCCTGGGATTGCCGCCTTTTGCCGATGATGGCAGTCAGCAATTCGTAGCTCCCCCGGAAAAAATAATACCGCCGCGCCGCCTTTCCAGCCGCATACAAGAAAAACGAAAAAAGGATCTATGAAAGTTATTTATTCGATCATTGCTCCCATTTATAACGAAATAGATAACCTCGCGGAATTGGTTCGCCGCGTGAAAAATGTAATGGTTTCCTCGGGTGAGTCGTGGGAACTCATTCTCGTGGATGATGGTTCAACAGATGGCTCGACCGATAAAATTCGTGAACTTGCGCAACATGACAAAACCATCCGCCCTGTTATTTTTGCGCGTAACTTCGGTCATCAGGTTGCCATCACCGCCGGCTGGGATTATGCCCGCGGGGATGCGATCGTCATCATTGATGCAGATTTGCAGGACCCGCCTGAAACCATTCTTGAGCTTGCTAAGAAGTGGAAGGAGGGCTACGAAGTTGTTTATGCTGTGCGCGGCGAACGTGATGGTGATTCATGGTTTAAGAAAATCACCGCCGCCATGTTTTACAGAATTATTTACAGCATTACCGATGTAAAAATCCCTGTCGATACCGGCGACTTCCGTTTGATGGATCGCAAAGTAGTAAATGTACTTAAACAAATGAAGGAGCGCCACCGCTTCCCGCGCGGCATGTCGGCCTGGGTGGGCTTTAAACAAATTGGTGTTACGTATAATCGCTCTGCCCGCGTAGCCGGCGTGACAAAATATCCTTTCAGCAAAATGCTCAAACTGGCGTTGAATGCCATCACGGGCTTCTCGTATTTCCCATTACAAGTGGCGACTTATTTTGGTTTTATTTCTGCAGGCGTTTCCATTTTTGCCATTCCCCTAGTGGCTGGCTTGCGTCTCGCGGGATCTCACTTCTTTGAGGGCCAAACCACAACCCTTATTTCTGTACTCTTCCTTGGCGGCGTACAGTTGATCTCGCTTGGAATTCTCGGCGAATATATCGGCCGCCTGTACGATGAAGCCAAAGGTAGGCCATTGTATATTGTGCGGGAAGCGCCGGAAGAGCAGTGATTAGTAATCAGTAATAAATAATAGACATTATCGGAAATAATCCGCAGATTTGGCAGATTATGCAGATTTGAAATTTTCAAAAGGTAAATCGGCGAAAATCTAGGTAAT
>JANODZ010000551.1:0-2221 GCA_031412935.1 Anaerolineales bacterium | reverse complement strand
CCAAAGTCCCACGAACTCTATCAGCGCGCGCGTAAGTCTCTGCATGGCGGCGTGCCAATGTTATGGATGATCCGCTGGGCGGGTTCATTTCCGATCTTTGCCAAGGAAGCCAAAGGCGCACACTTTACCGATGTAGACGGCAATTCTTATATTGACTTCTGTCTGGGAGACACAGGCGCAATGACAGGTCACGCGCCTGATGCAACCGTGAAAGCTATTTCGGATCAAATTCAAAAAGGTATCACACTCATGCTGCCCTTTGAGGATGTGATCTGGGTAGGCGAAGAATTACAACGCCGCTTCAAACTTCCATATTGGCAGTTTGCCCTGACGGCCACGGATGCGAATCGTTTCGCGCTTCGGATGGCGCGGCTGCTCACGGGCCGCCCAAAAATCCTTGTCTTCAATTATTGCTATCATGGCTCGGTGGATGAAACCTTCATCACCATGGACGAAGAAGGCACGCCGATGTCGCGCCTTAATAATATGGGACCGCAAATTGATCCGCGCGAAACTTCAAAGGTGATCGAGTTCAATGATATCGGCGCGCTTGAAACCGCGCTCTCCGCGCGTGATGTCGCTGCAGTTCTTGCTGAACCCGTCATGACCAACATCGGCATCATACATCCCAAGCCTGGTTATCACGATGCCCTGCGTGAATTGACTCGCAAATATGGGACATATCTTATCATTGACGAGACTCATACCATCTGTACAGGTCCAGGCGGATACTCCGCTGCGCACGGTCTTCAGCCTGATTTCTTAACCCTCGGCAAACCTCTCGCTGGAGGAGTGCCCGCCGCGATCTATGGCTTCACTGAAGAAGTGTCACAAGCCTTCACTGCGAAACTCTCCGTGGATGACTCAGATGTAGGTGGAATCGGCGGCACACTTGCTGGCAATGCTTTATCTATTGCAGCGATGAAAGCCACATTGGAATTTGTTTTAACAGAAGAATTTTATTTAGAAGCAATCGCATTACAAGAACAGTTTACAGCCGGCGTTGAAAGTGTGATCAAAGAATTTGAATTGCCGTGGATCGTTAAACAATTGGGCAATCGTTCTGAATATTGGTTTCGTCCCAACCCGCCACAGAATGGCGGCGAAGCCCACGCTGCGATTGACCCTGAGCTGGATCGCTACATGCACCTCTTCGCCCTCAATCGCGGCATTCTGATGACGCCATTTCACAACATGGCTTTGATCTCACCTGAAACTACGCAGGCTGATGTGGATTATCATACAAAAGTATTTCGCGAAGCGGTACTTTCGTTATTTGGGAATCGGTAATCGGAAGGAGCACGAGTTGCGAATCCCAAATCCAGTTTCCTGCCATAGGAGTAATAATGGTTGAATACAAATCTCAAGTTTGGCGCGTCAACGTGCGCGAACAAACCCTTAAACGTGAAGATGTCCCTCAAACATTGGAGCGCCTCGGTGGCCGCGGACTTCTCGCGCGCATTCTCCTTGATGAAGTGGATGCAAAATGTGATCCGCTGGGTGCGGGGAATAAACTCATTTTTGCGCCAGGTTTGCTGGTTGGGCACATGCTCTCCTCCACAGACAGGATTTCTGTGGGCGGCAAGTCCCCGTTGACGGGTGGCATCAAAGAAGCCAACGCGGGCGGGCGCACTGGCTATCACATGGCTTTCATGGGCATAAAGGCGCTGATTATTGAAGATAAACCCGCAGAAGATGGATTTTGGATTTTACACCTTTCACTCAATGGCGCGAAATGGGAAAAGGCCGGTGATCTCGTGGGTCTTGGTGTATACGAAACCGCGCCGAAACTGCTTGAAAAATACGGCGATAAGGTCGCCATTGCGTTGATCGGTCCCGGCGGTGAAATGTTGATGAAGTCTGCGGGGATTCAGAATATTGACAAAGATAGAATCCCCGCGCGGATTGCCGCTCGTGGCGGACTCGGCGCGGTGATGGGCTCGAAGGGATTAAAGGCCATTGTGTTCGACAATGCCGGGGGCCAGAAGCCGCCGCTCGTGAGTCCCGAAGCGTTTAAAGTCGCACAGAAAGATTATACAAAGTCGGTCATGGAACATCCGCAATCTGTCACGTATCGTGATTATGGCACGGCTGTGATGGCGCAGATGACCCAAAGTTTTGCGGCCATCCCCGCGCATAATTTTTCGCGCGGCACATTTGATAATGTAGAAAATATCAGCGGCGAAAAACTGCGTGAGTTTACATTGGAGCGCGGCAAGCC
>JANODZ010000550.1:0-4786 GCA_031412935.1 Anaerolineales bacterium | reverse complement strand
GGTGGGCGGGGGACTCGGAGGCGGGTCGAGCAATGCGGCGACCGTCCTGCTGGGCCTGGACAAGATGTGGCGGCTGGGCCTGGGCCCTGACGGGCTGCACCGCCTGGCCCGCCGCCTCGGGGCCGACGTGCCCTATTTCCTGCTGGGGGGGACCGCTCTGGGGCTCGCGCGGGGGGACGAGGTGTACCCCCTCCGTCGCCAGCTCCGGGCCCACGTGGTCGTGGTGGATCCTGGGATCCCCGTCTCGACCGCCCGGGTATTCGCTCGTCTGGATACAAGATTGACACCCCGGGAGAAGAGTAATAGCATCTTCTACTTTGTATCGAGGGAGTTGGAGGGATCCGGCGCCTACCGGTTCCTGCAAAACGACCTCGAGGAGGCGGCGCTCGAGGAGGCCCCCGCGCTGCGCGAGCAGGCGGGACGCATTCGGGCCGTCCTCCTGAGGGAGGGCGCGTGTCTCGCCGCCCTCTCCGGGAGCGGCTCGAGCTACTTCGGGCTGTTCGAGAACGCGCGTCCGGCGCAACGGGCGCGTGCGGCGCTCGTCGCCGTGGGCTTGCGCGCCCTCGTCGGCCGAACGCTGACTCTCGGGCAGTACCGCGGCGCGTGGGGACGTGCGCGGAACCGTTGAGGGTCGAGAGGAGCGGTCATCAAAACCTAAAGATTATGTACTTGTCCTCGGAGCAGAAGCTGGATTAAACTACATGGCTGAGAGAAGAAGCCCAACTAGATTTGTATATCAATATCCTTTAACAAATATATACTATTCAGATGAACAAATTGTGAAGGAATTTTTACAAGACATTCAGCGACTTAAACCAAGGCTAATAATTGATGCAAAGAACAACATTATATTTACAAATGATGATTACAAACCTGAGTTGTTATACTCATTATTTGATAAGGATTACTTTATTAAGTCGTGTTCGAAAGATATGTCCTTTCATAATTCCTATTCTTGGGACATTTATGTCTGCACATGGTAAATAGCGGCTTGCATTAATGATTTAAAATAAAAACACCCTTTTGCAAGGGCGTTACTTGTTACAAGATTATTTCACTTTCAATCGGAATTCAAGATTTAAATCTGCCACACTTGCGCCGGTGATGTGCTGATTTTTTATTCGGCTGGAGCGGCCAATTCTTCTGCCGCAGATTCTTCCTTCGCTTTACGGCCGCCACTCTTCTTCGGCTTCTCAGCCTTTTCTACTTCAGCTGGACGCTGCGCCTCGGTCACGCTTTCAGCAGATTCGCCATCACGGTGGACAATGATCTTTATCTCAGGAACCAGGTCCATGGTCAGGCGGATGTGAGCGGTGAATTCGCCGAGGTTGCGGATGGGTTGAATATCCACCTGCTGACGTTTCACTTCAAAGCGCACCTGCTCGGTGAGCGCTGTGGCAATATCCTGTGTGGTGATGGAACCATATAATTTACCAGTGTCACCGGCTTTGGCAGGGAAAGTGAGGGTCACTTCCTTGATCTGGTCAGCGAGACCTTTAAGTTCGTTGTTCTGGGTGGAACGCCGCACTTCAGCCAGTGATTTAATTTTTTGCACGTGCTTCAATGCGCCTTCTGTGGCGAGCACTGCGAATCCCTGTGAGATGAGGAAGTTGCGGCCAAAACCATCGGCGACTTTTTTAATATCCCCGGCATGACCTAATTTGTATACATCTTTAACAAGCATAACTTTCATTTTATAAGCCCTTTCCTATTTGTGAGAGTCAGAACGAAGGGTACTACGTTCTGCGGGGGCAGATTGTACCATAAAGAAACCTTTTCTTGCCAACAAGAGAAAATACGATTATGATAAAGGCATGCCAAGCTTTTCGATTAATATGCGACGTTTTGCAACCTTCCTGAGTATATTTATTTTAATCCTGGTCGTCATTGAATTCAACACCCGCCTCGAAGAGTTGAATCGCTTGAACGATCAGCGTGATGAAGTACGCGCCATTGCCACGCACGCATTGCAAACCCAAATTTCGCTTAACACCCAGGTGGCGTATGCGGGGTCTACTGAGGCAGTCAATGAATGGGCGCGGACTGAGGGCCACTATATACAGGAAGGCGAACAGCCGGTCATCCCGATCGGAAAGCCGGGCAGCGAACCTGTGATCGTTACCGCACCGCTGCCCATTCCCACTCCCATGAAAAATTGGGAAATCTGGTGGAATTTATTCTTCGGCGAATAACCCGCTAAGCCGGGATTCGATTCCAATTCACTTAATTCGAGGGAATCCTTTTGGACCGACTTCAACTTTTCCCGCTTACAACAAAAATTGAAAATGACACTTTGAAGATTGCAGGCCATGATCTCGCCTCATTGGTCAGGGATCACGGAACTCCCTTGTATATCTATGACCGCGCGACAATGGACAATGCCGCCTCGGGATATAGATCTGCACTCGCTGCGCATTATCCTCAGCATTCTTCTGTGACCTACGCCGGGAAGGCTTTTTTAAATCTAGCCATTGCGCAATGGACTCAATCCCACAATTTATGGGTTGATTGTACAGGGGAAGGTGAGATTGCGATTGCGGTTGCAGGCGGCGTAGCGCGTGAGAATATCCTTGTGCATGGCGTAAATAAATCGGCCGCTGATCTAAAATCCGCGATTCAACATGCGGGCACGATCGTTGTGGATAATCTTACAGAGTTAAAAAACGTAGTAACGGCATCAGCCGTTGAAAGCAATGCGACTAAAGTCGCAACTACATTACCCAATCTGTGGCTGCGCCTGCTTCCCGGCGTTGCCGTTGATACCCATCATGTGCATACGCAAACCGGCCAACACGAGAGTAAGTTTGGCATGACAAGCGCGGAAATCATGGAAGCCGCAGCATTTTGCAGGAATAATAATTTACCTTTAAAGGGAATACACTTTCATCAAGGTTCTAATTTTCGCGATGCGAGTCCATTAAATGCTGCAATTAAACTGGGAGTTGAGCTGGCGCAGAAAATTGAATTCAACGGGGATTGGCATTTCTGTCCCGGCGGCGGCTGGGGAGTGGCTTATCACGAGGATGAACTTCCACAGCCTGATACAAATGAATATGTCCGCGTGATTGCGGAAAGTGTCATCAGGTGTTGTAAATCGCGTGGACTTATCCTTCCTCATTTACACCTGGAACCCGGCCGCAGCCTGGTGGCGAGAGCGGGTGTGGCTGTTTATAAAGTAGGCGCGATTAAAAGGCGCGGAGATAAAATTTGGGTATTAACCGATGGCGGCATGACGGATAATCCGCGCCACGCAATGTATGGGGCGAGGTACTCTTGTTTAACGGTATCAGGCCCCAGCAGGGAAAGAGGCGAGAAGGTTTCCATCGCGGGTCCGTATTGTGAATCAGGGGATGTCGTCATCGAAGATCTGCTCATGCCGAAAGTCGAAGAGGGAGAGTTGATCGCCATCCCCGCTTCCGGCGCGTATCATTTGAGTATGGCGTCAAATTACAATGGCGCGCGCAAACCTGTTGTGTTATGGCTCGAAGAGGGCAAAGCAAAGGTAATTGTTGAGCGTGAAACTGTCATGGATTTGTTGAAGCGTGATATCGGGCTATAAAAAATCCCCGTCAAATTTGACGGGGATTTTGTTTTTATTTTTCCACTTTTTCAGAAACATTAGTTGAAAGGGAGCTTGATTTCCTGATCTGATCTTCCTGCACCATGCGAACGCCATTGCTGACCTGGCCGCTTAATTTTGAAATTTGATCCTGCAATTGCATGAGTGTATCTATTACATAATTATCCGTGTCCGCGCGGGTGGCTTCAGCTTCGGCGCGGGCCTGACTGACAATTTGCTCAGCGCGGCGCTGCGATTCGCCAACGATCATATCTTTTTGAACCAACTGATCCGCCTTATCACGCGCAAGCTGCAGGGTGCGGTTGGCTTCTTCCTGTGCCTGTGCCATGACACGATCGCGCTGTGACATCACCTGTTGAGCCTTCTTCACTTCCTCGGGAACGGCAATCCGCATCTGGTCAATTATCTCCAGCATGCGGTCTTCATCCACGAGCACATTATGCGTGAAAGGCACTGCCTTCGCATCGTTGAAGAGCTCTTCTAATCGGTCAATGAGTTGCAGAATATCCATTTTTACTCCTTCAAGCAATCGCTAAACTTTAAGCGCTTGAAGCATCTCTTTATTATGACGCAAAATATCATTTACAACGGTCTGCGAATCTGATTTTTTTTCTTTCGCATATTCTTCGATAAAAGCCACCAGATCGTCATCTAGATAGATTGGAAGATTCAAAACCATATCAGGTTGGTAAAACTTTCCTTGTTCGCCTTTCGAAAAATCGTATTGTTTTTTCATATCCTCAGCGGAAAATTATGCTTTATCATGAAGAGTGGATTTTAAATGGTGGAATTGAAAGTATTGACACCAACCGTGCAGTTGAAATGTACAACCTGAAAGCCGATGAAGGAGAACGAAACAACCTTGCAACTATAAATAAAAAGAAAAGAGATGAATTGTTGAATGATGTACTGTCCTGGATGAAAGCAACAAAAGCAAAATTGCCTGTTGCCATTGATGCCGCACACCAGATAGATGCCAGTGAGGGGAGTGACAACAATTAATAGCAGTGTACTAATATGATTATTGTGATACAGATGCACCAAATCAGTTATGACTGCTTACTGTTTTTAGTAAAGGACAATTACAAAGCCAGGGGAGCAGCTGCCGTCAATACTACACTCCCACGTATGCTGCCGGTTGTAGAGGAACAACCTTTAAGGGTTGGCAAATTAGTTTGTATTTACACGAGCTTTCCTGTAATCATC
>JANODZ010000549.1:0-10904 GCA_031412935.1 Anaerolineales bacterium | reverse complement strand
GGTTCGATTTTCACCGAAGAACAAATCTGGGATTTGATCGCGTATCTATATTCGTTCCAGTTTGAATATCACAATTAAGGAGACTCTATGAGCAAAAAGCAAAAGAGGCAAAAACAAAGAAAATCATTTCCCTGGACATTTGTTGTGTTCGGCGGAATCCTTCTTATTGTCGCAGCATTTTTCTTTGCCAATCAAGGTGGAGATGGCGGCGGAGGAACCCCATCCATCACAGTCGATCAGCAAAAGGTTGATTATGGTGATGTAAAATTCGGCGTGGAAAAAACCTTTGCGATCAAAGTCACCAACAGAGGCAATAGCACTTTGCGCTTCAAGGATGAACCCTATATCGAAGTACTGGAGGGATGCTGACCTCCTCAACTTACCATCGGTTCGATGGTACTCAAACCTGGCGAAAGCACGATTGTTGAATCCGCAGTGTTCATGATGCATGAAGGCATGGACGGCCCGCATAATTTTGGGGTCCATCTCAAGACGAATGACCCTGCAAATCCTGATCTAGTTGTGAATGTATTATCAAACTGGATTCCGTAAAATCAGCCTGAAAAAATAAGAGAAAAGGACGGCATACACCGTCCTTTTCTCTTATCCGATCACATGGTGCTGAGCATGATCTTTGGACGGTATTGCAAAGCCTCACCCAAATGAGCAGATTGGATTTCTTCACTCCCCGCCAAATCTGCTATTGTACGCGATAATTTCAGGATACGATGACATCGTGCTGTGCATAAGCTCGCGCGGATAACTGCAGCTGACTCATGGCCGAGCGCATCAAGCTCTGACCTTCATCCTGCAACTGACAAAATTGGCGAATCTCCGCGATGCGCATGTCTGCGTTGCTTACAATATTCGACGAATCGGTTTTCGATGTTTTAGATTTGGGATTCATAAATCGAGTTTGCTAAATATTTCTGGCGGCTTGCACACGTTGACGGATTGCTTCACTTGTTTCACCTTTGTTTGCATTCTTTTTCAAATTCCTAACTTTAATATTGAGTGATTTTTTAAAGTGTGAATTTTGAGATGTCCTAGCTGCCCCAGCCTTCTCCATCATAATAACGGGTACCGCGGTGGCCTTTTCGTGAATAAGGCTTTTTAAGTTTTTCCCCTGGTGTTTTTACAAAGATCAAGCTGCGCGGTTTTCCAGACTCGGGATTGACAGCCCCAGACTCAATACGAGTAATTTGACAGCGTCCTACTATCATATCATCCCAAATTGTGTAAACAAAATCACCAACATTTAGGCGTGACGGCTTGCCGCCTACGTCCGTCTGCGAAATTTATACCCGTATACCAGATATCTATCGCGCAGGATAAACTCCGGGTATAACTGTTTGAAACACAGATGACAGAAACATAATTTCGTTGTATGACTTTGAACGATACAACTCGCCATGCTATATTCTAAAGTCAGCAGAGTTTGTTTGATTGATTGATCATGTTTAATAGATGCATTGCAGACATCAGCCATTCAAAGTTCAAAACTCAAACCACTCGCTATAAAGTGGAGTATACTGATATTAGTAAGCATAACCGCTTACGGTTGGAAGGTTCATTTCTGCCAGGTGCGTAACATAACAACATAATTTTAACATTCCACGGTGCTTCATACCGCTGGTTGCGTAAAGTGCTCTACGGTTCCGAAGATATTATGAGCAAAAAATAATATTTCTGAATCAGTGATTTACGCAAGACCCAGTAATTCCACTCCCATCCCACAATTACATTATCGATATCGGTTGAAAAGCAGTGGTAAGGACTTAAAATAATTAGTCCAGCTTTATTTGGCAATAAGAAGGAATAGAAAGGATGATCCATGCTCGAAACTATTCTCGTCCCGCTTGACGGCTCTCAGCTGGCTGACTGCGTATTACCACACGCTGCAGCGATCGCTCGTTCATTTAACTCTGAAATCACACTGCTGCGAATACTTGAAAAAAACCAGACAGTTTCATCGGCGCAGATATTTGATTTGCTTAATTGGCAGATCAATAAAACAAAATCAACCCTTTCCCTGGAAAAGACAAAAGTCCGGCTTCAAGAATTAAATATTCGGGCGCGGATCGCAATCATGGAAGGATTGGTAGCTGATGGTATTACTAAGTACGCCCAAAACCAGGGGATTAAATTGATTATTTTGAGCAGCCATGGACGTAATGGCTTGAGTCAATGGGGAATCAGCAGTACTACACAAAAGATTATTCTGAGTATGCACACTTCATTACTTATCGTTCGGGCGCACCAATATGGAGATAGTTCTGGCGAGTTATCAGAAACCGTGCCATACCAACGCATCCTGGTACCCCTGGATGGTTCTCAACGGTCAGAAAATGTTTTGCCGATCATCACACAATTGGCGCGTTTTCATAAATCTGAGATCCACCTTGTGCAAGTCGTACAAACACCAGAAATGGCGCGTCAAATGCCTCCATCGCCCGAAGATGTCGATCTAGCCAATCGCGTTGTAACGCGTAATCGAGAAGAAGGCGAGCGTTACCTTGCCCAGGTGAAGTCCCGTTCGTACCTGGAAGGTATTGCTGTTCGAACTCATCTGATTAGGTTTGATAATGCAGCAGTTGCCCTCCATCAATTTGGGGAGCGGGAGCAAATTGATATGGTTGCGCTAAGCGCGCATGGATATTCGGGGAATCACCAGTGGCCGTATGGCAGCATGGTAAATAATTTCATCATGTATGGCAACGTACCCCTATTAATTGTCCAGGATTTGCCCGCCAAACAAGAGCAGCAGGCACCTCAAGAGCTGCAGTCAAGTGAGCGCGTAGAGCGTTAAGTTATGCAAATTGCCCCGCAGGTTGCTCCATCCATACCAATCAACCCACATACCGATAGTCAACTGAAAGAATTTGCACACCGTCTGGCGGCTACTCATGGGGTAGTCCAGGGTACCGTACGTGAGTCGTTAGGAACCTCCCAGTCAATAAAAACTGATCTGTTGGGATATTTAAAAAGTTGGGAACAAGCTTTAAATAATGCCAATGCGCTTTTCAAGGCCGTGCCGGCAAAAGATTTGCCAGTTTCTCGTGCGGGCGAATGGATGCTGGATAATTTTTATGTTGTCAAACAAACTATTCGCCAAATTAAAGAGGATCTACCAGACAGTTTCCTTGAGCAATTGCCGACACTGGATGGAACACCGCTGCAAGGCCATACTCGCATTTTCGCACTGGCACGGGAATGGATTGGTTACAGTCAGAGTCAAATTGACCTGAATCAAACAGCCGCATTTGTACAGGAATATCAAATAATCCTGCCGCTGATGATCGGGGAGCTTTGGGCATTCCCTATTATGCTGCGCATCGGGATTTTGGAGCAGCTCGCCTATGCTGCCACAGAACTAACCGGGTTAGGCACACCGAAGGGATTGAGTACGATCCCCACTGAGTTTTCCTCCCCGGCGCTGGCTAATGAAACCATTGTCGCTAATTGTTTTCTTAGTCTACGATTGCTCTCCACTGCAGATTGGAAAGACTTCTTTGAGCAGACCAGTCGAGTGGAACAGATTCTACGCAACGATCCTGCCAAGATTTATGCACTTATGGATTTTGTCACGCGGAACAGCTATCGTAGTGTGATCGAGGAGCTGGCACGTCATTCAAGCTTAAGTGAAGAACAAGTCGCGCTTGCTTCAGTCGAATTGGCTCGCAGCGCAGATGATAAATCCCAGGGACGAAAGATGCACGTTGGCTTTTATCTGCGAGGTGCAGGCCGCGCAGCCTTTGAAACCAGCATCCACTATCAACCCGGCTTAAGCGTTCGTGTGGAACGTATTCTTCTTGCATTTCCAACCGTCACTTATTTGGGTAGTATCGCTATCCTTTCTATACTCTTCCTTTTGGGATTACTTTCCTATACAACGCTTGCGGGAGGATCGCTTGTCCAACTGATCCTGGTCGGCGTGCTCGGGTTTGGGTTGGCTATGGAATCCGCGATTAACCTCGTGCATTGGAATTTAACCCACCGCATCAAACCTCAAAGCCTGCCGCGCATGGATTTTTCTGAGCGTATCCCGTCAGGCAATCGCACCATGGTAGTTGTCCCAACTCTCCTGGAAAGCACCGATGAACTCAATCATCTACTTCAAGAATTGGAACTCTATTACCTGTCCAATCCAGACCCGCAACTGACCTACGCCCTACTGACGGATTTTGGCGATGCGCCATCACAGCAAATGCCAGAGGATGAACACCTTCTTGCATCGGCAAGTACTGGGATTGAAAATCTAAATAAAAAATACGGGCTGATCCCGGCTCCTGTGCAGGGTGCGCAAGCAGCGCCTTTTTATTTATTCCATCGTCAGCGCCAATGGAATCCATCCGAAGGAGTGTGGATGGGCTGGGAACGTAAACGCGGCAAACTGGCAGATTTCAACCGACTGCTGCTCAATCTCGGTGAAACAGCCTACACAACCCAGGTTGGGGAAACCAGTGTATTGCCTGACATCAAATATGTGATCACGCTGGACTCAGATACATCTCTGCCGCAAGGCAGCGCCAACCAGCTAATTGCCACTCTGGCACACCCACTAAATCATGCCGAATTTGCTGTGGACGGGCGCTCAGTTGTCGCCGGTTATACTGTATTACAGCCACGGGTGGCCATCAAGCCGACCAGTGCGAACCGGTCATTATTTTCGCAAATCTTTGCCGGTAATGCTGGCTTTGATTTGTACTCCTTCGCAGTCTCTGATGTCTATCAGGATTTATTTGGCGAAGGCAGTTATGTTGGCAAAGGGATCTATGATGTCGCAGCTTTCGAGCGCAGCCTGGCAGGTCAGGTACGCCAGAATACTTTGCTCAGCCATGATCTCTTTGAAGGAATTCATGGACGGGCAGCGCTGGTCACAGACATCGTATTATATGAAGAATACCCGTCGCGCTATCTGGTTTACGCTCGCCGCTTACGCCGTTGGATTCGTGGTGACTGGCAGCTGTTGCCCTGGCTGTTTCCCCTTGTTAATACTCAAAATGGGATGACCCCCAATCGTTTATCCATCATCAATCTTTGGAAAATTTTCGACAACTTGCGGCGTAGTCTGTCGCCGCCCACGTTGCTGGCCTTGCTCGCCGCAGGCTGGTTATTCCTTCCAGGTCCGCCCCTGATTTGGACCCTGCTCGTACTTCTGCCTTCCGCCCTGCCCATTGGCGCGCAAATCGTTCGACATGGCAGACACAATTTCAGGCGGCTGTCACTCAGACAACTTTTCAAACCAATTCAACTTCCATTCATACGCTGGGTTCTTGCTATTGTTTTTCTACCTTACGAAGGATTGCTTATGCTCGGTGCGATCCGCACTACATTGACCCGGCTGCTGATCGCGCGTAAAAATCTATTGCAGTGGACAACGGCCGCAAATATAGCACGTTCGTTTGGATCGAAGGCACAATATGAGGTATGGGGCGAGATGGCGACCAGCATCATCTTTACAATTCTGCTGGGAATTTCCATCGCCATCTTGAACCCTGGTGCTTTATGGGCAGCTTTTCCATTGCTGGCGGCTTGGTTTATCGCGCCCCAAATCGCTTTTAGGATCAGTCTGCCTTTAACACACGCAACAACGCCGCTCTCGGATGCTCAGAACAAACAAGTACGCCGTTTGGCGCGTCGCACTTGGGCATTTTTTGAGCAGTTCGCCGGCCCAAATGACCACTGGCTGCCGCCTGATCATTTCCAGGAGTCGCCGCGCGGAAATGTGGCACACTACACCACACCAACTAATATCGGTTTGTTCCTCGCCTCCACATTATCGGCTTACGATCTGGGGTATATGGGCTTGGTCGAACTGGCAGTTCGTTTACGCTCAACTTTTGAGAGCATGGACAAACTGGAACATTATCGCGGTCACTTGCTCAACTGGTATGACTCTCAAACATTAACAGCACTCCCGCCGCGTTACATCTCGACAGTGGATAGTGGTAACCTGGCTGCCTGCCTGATCACGCTCAGGCAAGGCTGCCTTGCCATGATGGATGAGCCGCTATTGGATAATAAGCGCTGGCAAGGGCTGCTCGTCATCATGGATATTTTGGCGGAAATTTTACAAACACTGGAGAAAGATGATCCAAATGCTTCCATTGAATCTTTTGATGTCGAGCTGACGAACATTTACGAGCGGATCAATGCCATTCAGAATCAGCCTACAGCGTGGATAAAGACCCTCGCGTGGCTTTCAGGCGAAGGCTGGGGAAAAGTCTCCCAGCGCTTGATGGTATTGCTTGAGAGTCATCCTAAACTCCGATCCGAATCCCTGAGCGAACTTCAACTTTATCTCGACTTAATGCATCACCATCTGCAAGACATGCGGCGCAGCCTGGATCTCGTTGCACCCTGGCTCAGCTGGCTGGATGCAATGCCTGCCCAGTCCAACAACATGCAAACATCAACCTGGCAGGTTTTTCGTGACAATTTGCCGACAGAATTGCCCACCTTGAGAGAGGCGGGAACAGTCTATGAAAATATCAAAACTGCACTGAACCAGTGCAAAGCGGAATTTCAGGATGATGCGACGCGTAAATGGTGCCAAAAATTGGATGATGATCTATCGTCCGCGCAAATGACGATAGCTCCTTTGTTAATTGATTTTCGAGATCTGGCAGATCAGGCGAACACTGCTGTGACCGCTATGGATTTTCGCTTTTTATTCAATGATCGCCAGCAGGTGTTCCACATTGGTTACAACGCCAACAGCGAACGGCTTGACCCCAGTTACTACGATTTATTGGCATCTGAAGCGCGGATCGCCAGCCTGATTGCGATAGCGAAAGGCGATGTGCCGCACAGTCACTGGCAGCATCTTGGGCGGCCAGTGACAATGGTGAACGGTAAACAAGTGTTGCTCTCCTGGAGCGGTACCATGTTCGAATATCTTATGCCGACGTTGTTTACAAAAAACTATGCCGGGACATTCCTCTCTGATAGCTGCTATGTTGCGCTCGAGGCACATGTAAGTTATGGACAGGAGAAGGAAGTACCGTGGGGCATCTCCGAATCAGGTTACTATGCCTTCGATGTAAATCTAAACTACCAGTACCAGGCTTTTGGTGTACCAGAGCTGGGATACCAACGCGACTTACCTGATGATCTTGTCATCGCTCCTTATGCTTCACTGATCGGTCTTTCGTTACAGCCGCAGGCAGTGTTGGAGAACATGGCGCATTTGGAGCAATTACACATGCTGGGACGCTTTGGTTTTTACGAAGCGCTTGATTACACCAAAACGCGCCTATCCGCCGCGGAAGCACATAACACTGTAAAATCCTATATGGCTCATCATCAAGGCATGATCTTGATGGCGGCGTGTAATTACTTATCAGGCGACGTGATGGTAAGGCGTTTCCATGCCGATGAACACATACAAAGCGTGGAGTTGCTGCTCCAGGAAAAGATTCCACAAAATCCGCCCATTGAATATCCCCATCTCGATGAACCGGCGGATATTGCCGAGGGCGTACGTTTGGTGAGCAGCGAGCCGTGGCCGGTGGCGGTTGATAGTGTTATTCCACAGGTGCATGTACTTTCGCAAGGTGACAGCAGCTTGCTGATCACCAATGCCGGCAGTGGATTTAGCCAATGGCGCGACATTGCGCTGACGCGCTGGCATTCCGATTCCACTCTCGACCAGTGGGGCACATGGATTTATCTACAGGATCGAGTGAGCGGCGCCCTTTGGTCCGCTACACGCCAACCCATTGGAAGCGCATCCGATGGGCAAACCCGTGATTATCCAGAAGTATTATTTTATCCGCACAAGGTTGAGTTTCAGCGGTCAGACAATGGCATTTCACTGCGCTCCGGAATTACCATCAGCTTGGATGGCGTTGAAATTCGGCGGGTGAACATTCTTAATGACAGTGACAATCTTAGAAGATTAAGGCTGACGAGTTACGGCGAAGTGGTGCTGGCGACACAGGCTGCCGATCACCGTCATCCTGCATTTAACAAACTTTTCATTGAGAGCGAATATCTTCCCAAAGAGAATGCGCTCTTGTTTCAACGTCGTCCGCGCTCTGCGGACGAAAATCCTGTCGTGCTGATCCACGCATTGATCATCGAAGCCGGACGCAAGGTGACCGGCGATTACGAAAGTGACCGCGCTCAATTCCTGGGCAGGTTACAGACGATGCACAATCCATCGGCGTTGCACGAATTAAATAATCACCTCGCCGGCAATACTGGTGGAACGCTTGACCCGATCATGTCACTGTCGCAAAATATTGATTTGAAACCGCATGCGAAAACCAGGGTCACATTCCTGACTTTGGCGGCCGCCTCGCGCTCGGAGGCCTTGGAGAAACTTTCACATTATCAGTCTGGGCAGGATATTTATAGCGCTTTCGATGAAGTCGGTGCGCGCAGCGAACGTGAACTACTCGAAATTGGGCTGAACGCTTACGCGATCGAAAACATCCAACGCCTGTACTCCGCCCTCATTTATCCGCTTGGGATATTGCGCGCCGCACCGCATATTCTGGCGCAGAATATAAAAGGACAATCTGACTTATGGTCATTCGGCATCTCTGGCGATTTTCCCATTTTATTGGTGCGTGTTCGAGATGGTGAATCTCCCCTGTTGCGTGAAGCTCTGCAAGCCTTTACCTACTGGCGCAGCCGCTCTGCGACGGTGAACCTCGTCATCTTGAATGATCAGGATACAGGGTATGCTCTCGACTTGCATAACGCCATTCAGCGCAAGATCCGACTCATGGGTGCGGAAGCTTCTTTAAACCAGCGCGATGGCATCTTCGTACTACGCAGCGACCAGCTTCAACATGCGGACAAGATCTTGTTTGAAACTGTGGCGGGGATTATATTGGATGAAAAAAAAGGGACGCTGGCAGAACATGCTTTGCGTTTAACCGCCCAGCCGATACGCCTGCCGCAATTCATCGCTTCACTCTCCCGTGCACTTGATCCGGAACCAACTCCCCCGCTCATCCTTCCGACTGATCTGCTAATGGACAATGGCCTCGGCGGATTCAGCCGCGACGGTAAGGAATACGTTATCCACCTCAAGCCGGGTCAGAATACACCGCAGCCGTGGGTTAATGTTATCGCCAATCCGCAGTTTGGATTTCTTGTTTCGGAAGCGGGTTCCGCCTGCACATGGGCAGAAAATAGCGGTGAGAATCGCTTGACCCCATG
The DNA here is from genome assembly GCA_031412935.1 of Anaerolineales bacterium. Lineage (GTDB taxonomy): Bacteria > Chloroflexota > Anaerolineae > Anaerolineales > Villigracilaceae > Villigracilis. The sequence continues at coordinate 1,727 of JANODZ010000549.1, read as the reverse complement.
GCGCAATGACCCGGTCACTGACATGCCGGGCGAAGCGCTTTATCTGCGGGATGAGGAAAGCGGGCTGGTCTGGTCACCTACACTTTTACCGGCCGGGGCAGATACAGCACATCTGATACGCCACGCAGCAGGCTACTCGATCTTTGAAAGCCAGAGTCATGGATTGAATCAGAACCTGCGCTTGTTTGTTGCTCCTGATGCGCCGCTCAAAATTGTGCATCTGCGCCTAATAAATCTATGGAATCGTCCGCGCCGCATTACCGTCACCTATTATGCTGAATGGGTGCTCGGCACAACCCGTGACACGCATCAAGCTCACATTATGCCGGAGTTCGATCCCGATAATAATGCTTTGCTTGCCACCAATCATTTCAATGGCGAATTTGGCAAACGTGTCGCATTTTTGGCCTCCAGTAAAAAACCGCATGGCGTGACGGCTGACCGCACGGAATTTTTAGGGCGAATGGGCAGCATGCGCAATCCGGCAGCACTTGGCCGTATAGGATTTACGAGCGCAGTGAATGCCGGGCTGGACCCATGCGCGGTCATCCAGCTGCATGTTGATCTGGCGCCCGCTGCAACAGAAGAAGTCTTTTTCTTGGTTGGCGAGGGAACGAATCGGGCAGAAAGCCTTGCGCTGATCGGGCAGACGCAGGCAAAGGGTCAGGTTGAATCGATTTGGCAGGCTGTCCAAAAGCAATGGGATGACATTCTGGATACCATCACGGTCGAAACACCTGATCGCGGCATGAATTTGATGCTTAACCGCTGGCTGTTATACCAGACGCTGGCATGTCGTATGTGGGGACGCACCGCCTTATATCAATCCAGCGGTGCGTTTGGGTTCCGCGATCAATTGCAGGATGTCTTGTCGTTACTGCATACCCGCCCAGACATCGCACGTGCGCAGATTTTGGAAGCGGCGCGGCACCAATTCGAAGCGGGCGATGTGCTCCATTGGTGGAATCCACCGGCGGGTCGAGGTGTGAGGACACGTTTTTCAGACGATTTGCTTTGGCTGCCTTACGTCACCGCTGAGTATGTTTCTGTTACCGCTGATATATCAATATTAAAAGAAGCAGTCCCATTCTTGCAGGGTGAAGCACTCAGGCCGGAAGAATTGGAACGTTACACGCAGTTTGAAGCGGCGGATAAAACATTTTCACTATACCAACACTGTCGTCGGGCGCTGGATAAGGGAATGACAGCAGGTGTACACGGCTTGCCGTTAATGGGTGCGGGCGACTGGAATGATGGGATGAATCGGGTGGGCATCGCTGGACGCGGTGAGAGCATCTGGCTCGGCTGGTTCCTATATTCCACGCTCAAGAATTTCGCGCCGCTGGTGACACGGATGGCGGATGATCCCGCGATGTATCTTCAACTGGCTGAGCAATACTCACTCTCACTCGAAGCGCATGCCTGGGACGGCGAGTGGTATTTGCGTGCTTTCTATGATGACGGCTCGCGGCTGGGTTCGCATGAAAATAACGAATGTCAGATCGATTCAATTGCCCAATCGTGGGCGGTTTTATCAGGAGCAGGAAACCCAGCACGAGCGGCGCAAGCCATGGAATCTGTCAACGAACGACTCGTAAAGCAGAATGAGCAGATGGTTTTGCTATTCACCCCGCCCTTTGATAAGTCAACGCGCGACCCCGGTTATATCAAAGGCTATTTGCCGGGCGTACGCGAAAACGGTGGGCAGTATACTCACGCTGCCATTT
>JANODZ010000548.1:0-4669 GCA_031412935.1 Anaerolineales bacterium | reverse complement strand
TGTTGAAAGGGATGTTGAGGTAGGTAGACAGGTATACAAGTGGACACGTGTTTACGTGTTTCCTTGTATACCTGTCTACTTCACTACAGACTCTTCGCCATCAAGGCGGTCAGGTCAGCGGTGCGGCAGGCATAGCCCCATTCGTTATCATACCAGGCGACAACTTTGACGAGGTTGCCGAGCACGATGGTGTCCATGGCGCTGAAGACGCTCGAAATAGATGTGCCGCGTAGATCGGTGGAGACAAGCGCTTCGTCTGTGACATCAAGAATGCCTTTCATGGAACCGTGGGCATATTCAAGCATGGCGGCGCGGATCTCCTCGATGCTCGCTTCTTTTTTTAAGATGGCTGTGAAGTCAACCACTGAAACGGTTGGGGTCGGGACGCGAAAAGCCATGCCGCCAAATTTACCCTTGAGCTCAGGGATGACGAGACCGACAGCCTTTGCAGCGCCTGTAGAAGATGGCACGATATTTTGCCCGGCCGCGCGCGCATCCCGTAAATCTTTAGCGCCTACGTCCTGCAATTTTTGTGAGTTGGTATAAGCATGGACGGTGGTGAGTAAACCCTTTTCAATGCCAAATTTATCATTGAGAACTTTGGCAACCGGGGCGAGCCCGTTGGTGGTACAGGATGCGTTTGAAACAATGTTATGTTTCCTGGCGTCATATTGATCTTCGTTCACGCCGAGCACGATCGTGATATCTTCGTTTTTGGCAGGCGCGGAAATAATAACCTTCTTCGCCCCGCCTGAATCGATGTGTGCCTTTGCCTTGGTTGCGTCTGTAAAGAAGCCGGTCGATTCGATCACGATTTCCACGCCCATTTCCTTCCATTTGATCGCGCCAGGGTCTTTCTCGGCTGTGACCTTAACCGTTTTGCCGTCTATGAATAGGTTGCCGTCTTTTACTTCCACCGTGCCATCGTAATTTCCATAGGTCGAATCGTGCTTGAGCAAATGAGCATTCGTTGCAGGGTCGAACAGATCATTAACCGCTGCAACTTCGATATCATTCGGGTAACGAGCCTTGAGGGTTCGAAACACCAGACGGCCAATGCGGCCAAATCCATTAATACCAACTTTTACTGACATGCGTAGTTCCTCCGTTTATTTGGGCAGGACAGGGACAGTCTCTTTGCCCGAAAATTTAGTTTTCAAAAAATGCTTAGAGAGTGTTTCTTAAAGGCTTTTACCACAGAGGCCACGAGGATCACGGAGAATACCCCTTCAAAAGCCTCTGTGGACTCTGTGCTCTCTGTGGTAAAAGTTCTTGTTTTGGGTAACAAGTACTGTAACAAGCATACTTAAGAAACACTCTCTTAGCGAAACATTCTTTGACCTGAACTAGAAAGACCATTTGGCCTGACAAACCAATTTTACTTCGTCTTGCAGAATTTGTGAATTTTATTACGGTCTGTTTTTTGGGTGATAAATGTCAGGTAATAATAAACATTTGGAACGCGGGAAGTAGTTCGCATTCCGTGATGATTGCGGCCTACGTTAAAGGACCTGTTCTCTCATGGAAAATATCCATGATCACCTGCGCCAGCTTGAGCGAGTCGTGCCGCCATGGGTGCTCATGATCTACGAGATCTGCGCAGTAGGAGCGCGGGTCTGAAAGCGTTTTTTCGTCAGCGAGCACCCATTTGGAAGCGGGGTGGAGATTATCTTCATAGTTATTGTTGCAAATAATAATGTCAAAAAGATCTTCACCCACATGACCTTCCAGCGCGCGGATATGATCGGAGCAGGTATAAGAATCAGTTTCGCCGGATTGCATGGCGATGTTGCAGACATATATCTTAATGGCGCGGCTGGCGTGTATTGCAGTAAAAACATCCTGAACAAGTAAATTGGGCAGGATGCTGGTGAATAAACTGCCGGGTCCGACCACGATCACATCCGCACTTAAGATGGCTTTGATAACCGGAGGAAAAGCGGGAGCGTTATCCGGCTCCAGCCAAACGCGGCGGACACGCCCGGACATTTCTGGAATCCGGCTTTCGCCTTCAACGCGCACTTCATTGATCGAGTGCGGCAATTCCATGCTGGCTACCAGTTTCACATCCTGCAAAGTAGATGGAAGGACGCGTCCATTTACAGAAAGCACGCGGGCTGATTCAACGACGGCGCTTTCAAAACTGCCAGTCAGATCGGCAAGCGCGGTAATAAAAAGATTCCCAAATGAATGACCTTCAAGTTCGGATGAACCGCTAAAGCGATATTGGAAGAGCTGGGTCAGCATGGCTTCATCATTTGAAAGCGCGGCCAGGCAATTGCGAATATCCCCGGGAGGAAGGATGCCGTGACTTTCACGCAATCTGCCGGACGACCCTCCATCGTCTGCGACCGTGACGACTGCCGTGAGATTACCGCTGTGCATTTTCAGTCCGCGTAGGAGGGTTGCGAGTCCATGACCGCCGCCGATGGTGACAATGCGCGGTCCGTGTTCGCGGCGCTGAAATTTATTGATTTGATCAAACACATCAGATTCGGGGCGGAGAAACGGCCGAAGCAGGGAGTGGCTGAGCCGGAAGATACCGTATAGGACGCTGCTAATACCCAATCCGCCAAAGATGACCGCGCGCATTACGCGTGGAATAAATCGCAGGGACGCATAAGTCAGGAATGTGAGTAGGATCGGGTTTGAGGAGTTGGTACGGTACAGATCTATCAGGATCACTGCAAAGCCCAGTCCCAATAATGTGATGCCGATCATGACCAATAGGAGCCAGCGTTTAATTCCCAACCCCGGGCGGAACCAGCGTAGAAAATCACGCAGGGTTTGCCAAAAGCGGGTCATGAAATTCCCTTTCATAAAAAAGATGATAGCAGGATTAGGGAGATGAGTCAAATATTACATTGGGGAGTGTCTAAACGTGAAGTGCTAAATCTCAATGTCGTTGAGAGGTGGTGGTTTTCCACCGAAGCAATCTCCCGTAAAGTTGGAGATTGCTTCGCCCTAACGGGCTCGCAACGAAATACCATCTACTTGGGTTTAGTCACTCGCTATATTTCAGCGCGGGGGGCTTACGGTATAATCGCTAACATGAGTACAATTGTTTCAATTGACATTGGCGGCACTCAATTACGCGCCGCCGCGTATAAACAGGATCAAATCCAGCCTTTTGCTCAAAAACGAGTTAAAACCAACGCCAATGAGCCAGATACATTTGGCCGGCTCGTAAAATTGATAGAAGATATTTGGCCGAAGAACGAAAAAGTTGACGCCGTGGGAGTGTCCTCTCCGGGGCCGCTTGACCCGCATATGGGCATCATTATGAGTCCGCCCAATATTAAAGAATGGATTGATTTTCCCATTACTGCAAAATTAACGGAACATTTCGGCATTCCATCCTATTTGGGTAACGATGCGAACCTCGCGTGTCTTGCTGAATGGAAATTCGGCGCGGGACGCGGGCATCACAATGTCTTATATTTGACTGTCAGCACAGGTGTTGGCGGCGGTGTGATCATCGATGACCATCTCTTACAGGGACCTCACGGTCTGGCCGCTGAACTTGGGCATACCACCGTCCAGGCGGATGGTCCGCTGTGCGGCTGCGGGCAGCGCGGACATCTTGAGTCTTTTTCGTCCGGGACAGGCATCGAGCGCTTCGTGGCAGAGCAGCTCAAAGCGGGGCAGGCATCGATCCTTGATCCAAATCAAAGGAATTCTGCGCATGATATTTCCGAAGCCGCGAAACTGGGTGACGCATTATCGATCGATGCCTATCAAATTGCGGGTAAATATTTGGGGGTCGGCGTGGCGAATTTTTTACATTCCTTTGATCCCACGATTTTAATTTTTGGCGGCGGCGTTTCGCAAAGTGGAGCGCTCTTGTTTGATTCTTTTGAAACCAGTTTAAAGGAACGTGTCATTCATCCGCGTTATTTGGAAGGGCTGGTCATCACAAGCGTGGAATTGGGCGATGACTCAGGTTTGCTCGGCGCGCGTGTATTGGCTGAGTTGAAGCTGCAGAAATAATGTCGGTGCGAGGGCGCTTTCGCAATGACCTAATTAACTGACCTTCCGCATTTTTGTTTGTTTTCTTACGCAGTAGGGGCGACCCTTCAAGGTTTATCGGAGCGCATTGTTCCCGCTGGGCGGGTCGCCCCTACGGGTAAGATTTATCGGAGCGCATTGTTCCCACTGGGCGGGTCGCCCCTACGGGTAAGATTTATCGGGGCGCATTGTTCCCGCTGGGCTGGTCGCCACTACGGGTGGCGCAGGAAATTTGCGTAAGGTGAGTAATTAATACAAGGAGAGTGTATGACAAAATCTAACTTGCCCGGTCCAAAAGCCAGGGCGATGATTGAGCGCGATAGAAAGGTGATCTCGCCTTCGTACCCGCGCGGATATCCGTTCGTGATGGATCATGGGTTGGGCAGTGAAGTATGGGATGTGGATGGGAATCGCTTTTTGGATTTCATGGGCGGCATTGCGGTGGTCTCAACGGGATATTCGCACCCAAAGGTGGTAAAAGCGATTCAAGATCAGGCTGAAAGATTTATTCATATTTCATCGGATTTTTATCATGAGAAATGGATCGAACTCGGCGAAAAACTGGATGAAATTGCGCCCTTCAAGGAAGATGCGTTGACCTTTATGACCAACTCAGGGACGGAGGCGGTTGAAACTGCGATCAAACTTGCGCGCTATCACA
>JANODZ010000547.1:0-2435 GCA_031412935.1 Anaerolineales bacterium | reverse complement strand
CGTATGAATTTGAGCTATACCGTAATGAGCAAACGCAAATTGCGCCGTCTGGTTGAAGAGAATCATGTAACAGGCTGGGATGATCCGCGCATGCCCACCTTACGCGCCATGCGCCGCCGCGGATATACTGCCGAAGCGATTTTAGATTTCATCAATCGTGTGGGTGTTGCCAAAAATTACAGCGTGAGCGATATGGCCTTGCTTGAATCATGCGTGCGTGAAGACCTGAATAAAAATTCCTTACGCCGCATGGTGGTCTTGAAACCGCTTAAGATCGTGATCGATAATTACCCCGAGGGTCAAACCGAAGAAATGGACGCGGTTAATAATCCCGAAGATCCATCCGCGGGCACGCGCAAGATCCCATTCTCAAAAGTGCTCTATATCGAACAGGATGATTTCCGCGAGACGCCGCCGCCGAAATATTACCGCCTGTTCCCCGGCAATGAAGTTCGATTGCGTTATGCATACTTTATCAAATGCACCCATGTCGTAAAAGATGATAAGGGTGGTGTAATCGAAGTCCATTGCACGTATGACCCCGCTACGCGCGGCGGTGATTCAGTCGATGGGCGCAAGGTAAAGTCCACGATCCATTGGGTTTCTGCTGAACATGCCAAAGCAGCGGAGATCCGCATGTATGACCGTCTCTTTACAAAGGAGGATCCAGAGGAGGGTGAAGAAGGATTTCTTGGATGTATAAATCCAAATTCGCTGATCATATTCAGTGGATACGTGGAACCGTCTCTCGCCTCATCCAAAGCTGGTGACCGCTTCCAGTTTGAACGTCAGGGATATTTCTGCGCCGACTTAGATACCACGCCAGAAAAGCCAGTCTTTAATCTGACGGTGAATCTTAAAGATGCATGGTCTAAGATCGAGAAGAAGACCAGGTAAATTTTCGGCAAAGGAATTATTTCCGGAGTGAGGATGAATTTCAAATTGTTACGCTTTCCCGTTTTGGGCATTGTAATCATCTTAATGAGCGCTGCGTGTGTTGTGAAAGCCGCACCCATCACAATCGATATCAAAAGATCTCAAGCGAAGAACCTATGCTTTATATAGCATGAAACATCTTCATTGGCGAATTTGTTTTGATCCGCAAGGCGCGCTTGTTTGCTCTGCCTGCCCCCCATGTATGACTGAATCACGGCAACTCCCAGGGAGCCCTTTTTTATTCATACGGCAAAGTGAAAATTTGTGATTGTGCAATACTGGAAGCGGTTATATAATTCTGCAAATGATTCGTAATACGGACCCGATCCGTATAACACCTGCACGGGGGTGCTTTTAGGTATGAGTCTGTCTAATTCATAGTTGAATATCAACTAAATCAAGCGCAGGAATATTGGAGGAGATCAATAATGATTATTTTCTTGAGAAAACAATTTAACTTCTCTCACACCTACTTTATTGGTTTTATCCTATCTTTTTTGATCTTGGCATATCGATTGCTTATTCAACCAATCATTTCGGTTAATAACGGTCAAGGCTGGGATGGGGAATATTATTATAAGATGGCTACTGATATTAACGCATCTGTACCTCTCCCATTTCGGTTACGTATAGGATTACCCTTATTGATTCACTACATTCCTCTGACTGATATTCTATACAGATTCAAATTGGTCAATTTGGTGTTTGGGGTAATTTTTTCTATAATTGTCTATGTCGGAATTGCGAAATTCAGTAAATCTACACCTACAAGAATAGTTTCATGGTTTTTAATATGCTCAACAGCCATTTCTCCTATCCCTTTCACAGCCTGGTATCCCACGAATAGCGACACCATTCCCAATCTTTTACTTTTGATAGTATTGTTATTGAGTCTAACTAATGGGCAATCTTTTTTCTCTTTTGCAACCTTATTTGCTTTAGGAACCATTTTTAGAGAAAATTTCCCAATTTTTATATGTTTACTACTGTTACAAACCCAAACTAAATTGACGCCCTCAATTTTCACTTTTTTTGCAAAGAACATACGGAGCAACTACACGGCTATTCTAAACATCGGCGGAGCAGCTTTAGGCTCTTTAATAGGATTTGCAATTGTTTATATATCAACTGGAGTTTCTCCTTTGGGAAACAAAGTTGATGTTTTGAGAAAAACTCTGTCTTCCCAGAATCTTCTTGAGACAATTGCAGCAAGCATCAATGTTTATGGCGCTTTGTTTATATTTATTTTGGCCTCTTACATAATCACCAAAAATTATCAGGGGGTTATAAAAAATAGAGGCGCATTATTCTTATGTCTTTCTATTTTGACAATTGTGTCTTTAGGAGGTGGATCGACTACAGAAAGATTTTTGTATTGGGGCTTGATTATTACAGTGTTTGATGCCTTCTGCTTCTCGCGTCTGTTGGGTGAGTATGGCGCTGTCCGCGAATTGGCGCTCCTCGAACGCCTTGAGAGCCAGAGATCCGCCGAACGCGAG